>CAZNNJ010000116.1:9739-11048 GCA_964574305.1 uncultured Rhodospirillales bacterium
AAAATGGAGGGCTGCGGTGGGGACGCTAGGGGCGTGGAGGACGAGATCGTAGAAGGCCCAACCGGGGCCGGGGAACAGGCCGACGGCGGTCGGCGCCAGCAGGGCCGGCCGTCGGGCGCGGCCCGGAGCCTTCGCCAGGGCGCCTTGCGCAATATCGGTCATTTCAGTCGCTCCAATTCCGCGGCCGTCAAATCCGGCACTGCGCTCACGCCGTCGATCAGCTTGTTCAGAAGCCGGTTCAATGTAGACGCTTCGTCATCAGTGAAATCGACGAGCGCCATGTTCAGCAGCCCGACAACAGTCGGCACCAGCCCGTTGACGGTCTCAAGGCCCCGCTCGGTCAGCGTCAGCGTGATGGTCCGGCGGTCTTCCTGGCCGCGCTGGCGCTCGATCAGGCCGCGCTGGGCCAGCTGGTCGATGATGCGGGTCAGCGCGCCGCTGTCATGGCACATGTCGCGCGCGATCTCGGCCGCCGTGGTGGCGAGCCCGTCGCGCAGCTTCATCAGCACCAGCCACTGGGCGAAGGTGATCTCGTAGTCGGCAAACACCGCTTCGACCCGCGTGGTCATCAGGTTGCCGGCACGGCGCACCAGATAGCCCACGCTGTCGCGCGCCTTGTAGGTCTTGGGATTGTAAAAGGGTGACATTGCTGCCTCGGCGATAGCTGCCTAGGCAGGCATATAGTCAAGCGGGCTACCCCGTCAAGATGGCCGGGCACGCAATAATGCGTGGGTCTTCGCCGCGCAGATCAGGAAACCGTAGAGCCTGAGCGCCAACAGGTAGCGGATGGTCGACCGCATCGCCGCGCCGAGCAGGATCGTCCCGTCGTCCTGGCGGGTCAGCAACCCTTCGCTCTGTCCGCGGTCGAGCAATCGCCGGATATGGGCACGCGAGACCCGCAGCCGCTGGGCCGTGGCATTGATCGAGATCGGAATCGGGCGGCTCGACGGAAATTGGTCATCGTCGTCACCCATCTGCACGATGAGGTCGATCAGCTGCACACCGGCATGGGGCTCGATAAACATATCCACGAATTGCCGGTGGGGCTTGCTCAGCACCGACGGAAGGAATCCGCTGCCCAGATGCGCCATGAATCGCGACAGGACCTCCGGCTCGTCCAGGCGCGCGAGAACGATCGAGACGGCAGGCTCCATGATGGCCACCGCCTCCAACCCTGCCCGCACCATCGCGCCCCAGGAGTCCAGCATCGCCTCGGTCGGCACATACCGGATCGGTACGCCGCGCTCGCCCGCGGGTTGATGCCCCGCCTAATGCCGGGACAGGAAGCACTGCCGCCGGAGGCCGCGCC
>CAZNNJ010000117.1:0-10888 GCA_964574305.1 uncultured Rhodospirillales bacterium
TTCGCCGGAAAGATTAACTTTTTCCCGATCAAGAACGATTCGACGCAGCCGACGTCGCTCACGCCCGGTCCGAACAAGACGATGTGGTATATTGAATGGGCGGGCAACAATGTCGGCTTCATCACGACAACCGGCAGGGTGACCGAATACCCGGCCGACCTCGGTGGCAATACATTCGGTATCGCCTATGGCAGGGATGGGCGGATGTGGTTCGCCGATCCCCAAAATCACCGGATCGGGGCGATCCGGACCAACGGCACCGGTCTCACCTTCTACCAGCTCGGATCGACCAGCACGCCCGACTGCATCATTGCCGGTCCCGACGGCAATCTCTATTTCGGCGAGTACGGTCTCGCGAACGCCGGCCGGATTGGCAGGATCACGACCGCGGGCGTGGTCACGGAATTCAACCTGCCGGCGGTGCAGGGTGCGTTCCCGGTGCTGGGGCTCACCGTCCTGGGCGGCAATATCTGGTTCGCCAACAATGCGCATGCCAAGGTGGGAATGCTGAAGCTGGTCAAATAGATCTGGAGCCCAATGCCTTGGGTCGATCCGACCCGTCCATGCGTTCAAGACCTAAACCGGCTTTGACGTCGCCCCGCGCAATGCCTCCTCGGAGCTCCGCGACCAGAAGTCCTGCCAATTGAGGAATCGCGGCAGCATCATTTTCGGCTGATAGCGGGGGGCGGGGCCGGGCCAGTGCTGGAAATCGGCCTGCTGCGGGCGTTCGAGCTGGTCGGCGGAGTACCAGAAATCCTCCTCGCGGCGGGCGAAGTACCAGCGGCCGTCCCGGCGCTCGTAAGCGTCGAAATAGCAGATCGCCTGGACGATCCATTTCTCGCCGTATTCGTGCTCGGCCTTGCAATAGACCTTTCCGGTCGCGTGATCGGCATCGGTGAAATCGACCGCGTGCCCGACGATCTGGTGGACCGAGCGATAGAAATCGCGGATCGCCGGATCGATGAAGGTGCGCAAAGCCTCCCGCCCCCGTCCCCGCCGCCCGCAATCGACATCGTCGACGAACAGCGCCAACCAGCCGTCGATATCGCGGCTGTCGATCGCGATGGCGTAGCGGATCGGCAGCTGCTGGATCGCCAAGGTCGATTCCACGCGGTCGATGCGCTCCAGAAGCGACGGGTCGGTCATGCGGTGTCTCCCGGTTGAACGCTGACTGTCTTGCGGATCGGCGGTGGCGTCCAGCGTCCGTCGAGCAGCGGCGGCTCCGGCCAGAACAGGCGCGCGACGACCTGGAACGGCATGCGTGGCGCCGGCAGCCAGTTGCCCTCCTCGCCGTCGTTCGGAGCTTCGTGCCGTATGCGGATCGTCAGCGAGCCGCCGGTCTCGTAACGCACCGCCGGATCGCGCTGCCGGACGGCGAACTTGCCTGACGGATGCTCCGCCAGGCAGCGCGTGGCAGCGTTGTAGATGGTGAAGGACCAGAAGCCCCTGACGGGCGGCGGGCGGTCGAAATGCAGGACATAGTCGCCGTTCGCGCCATCCAGGACAGCGCCATCGGAATCGGTTTCCACCGCAGTATAGACGACTTCCTCCGCCGTCGGCCCCCAGATCGCATAATTCGCCGCCGCAGCACGCCGCAGATAGGCGTCGGGACTGCCGGCCAGGAGATCCCGGCCGCCGCGTATATCGAGCGGATAGACCCAGCCATTGACCGGCACGCCGATCGACCGGACGCGCGCCATGATCCGCGAATGCGCCGCCGCCACGCCCTGCTCGATCGCATCGCGCACGGCGCCCGGCAACTGGTCGGCATCGAACGACCGCCCGGTGCCGATTCCGATCGCCGCGAACCGCGCCAGCAGATCGCGCTCACTGGGTACCGCCGGGCAGAATTGCAGCAGGAAATTGAGACAGCGGATGAAATCGGCCGACCGCGCCTCGAACAGCCGCGCATCTGGCCTCAGCCAGTCGATTGGCGGCGCGGGCGGGGGCGGCGCGACGCCCAGCCACGCGCTCAACGGCATGAAGCGATAGCGGGTTTCGATCGCGTCGATCGCGCCCCAATCGTCCGGCGATTCCAGCAGGATGCGGGTGATCACCTTGGCGATCCGTGTCTCGCAGCGCATGACATCGTCGATCCCCGCCGGGATCTCGCCGTCCCAGTCCGGGCCGGCGAGCAGATAGGTGCGGGCGGCATTGCCGTCGGTGCGCGTGCCGCGGATCGCGAAGTTATGGGTATAGAAATCGGTGAACTGCACGTCCTGGAAGCGCCAGTCAGGCATCTCAGGGATTTCGATCACATAGGGTTCGGCCCTCAGATCGACCAGCGCCGAGCCGTAAGGCGTGTCGGTGTTGATCCAGGGGACGACATTGATGAATTTCGGATTCCCCAGATTCTTGAAATGGTGGAGCCGGTTCATCCCGATATGGTTCGGCCCGGCCGGGTCGATATTCGCCGGATGGCTGAAGCCGTATCCGAGCAGGATCGGATAGGCATAGATATAGGCCTCTTCAGCGATCGCCCGGATTTGATCGGGGCCGGTGCTCATGCCACTGCCCGGGCGAATTTCCGGTCGGTCGGGACGGCGAAGCGGTCCTGGTAGAATTTGAGCCGGCCGCGCAGCGCGGCGACATCGAGGCCGAAATCCTCCGCGGCATAATCGTGCCGACCGTGTTTTTCCTGGCGGTTGTCGGCGATCCAGCTTTGCATGCGGGCCTCCGCGTCGCCGGTCAGCACGTCGCCGGAGGCGGCATAGATGGTGCGCACGCAGCCGATGGGATCGGCGAGCAGGTCGGCGAAGGCGATGTCGACGAAGCGGCTTTCGCGGCCCGCCCGGCCAGCGACGCCGGCGCTGAGCAAACGCTCGACGATGTCGGCGATGTTGCCGCCGATCGCATGCGGATTGGGATGATCGAAATAACGCCGGACGCCATAGGTCGTCAGGCTGGCGAGCGACACGATGGCCGTCACCGGGTCGCGGTGGGTCTGGATCAGGGTCGCATCGGGAAAGACCGTCAGCAGCGGCCCAAGCTGCTCCAGATGCTGCGGCGCCTTCAGCACCCAGCGTCGGCCGCCGCGCAGCCATTGCAGGGTTTGCAGCACGCGCTTGAAGAACCGATAGCCCTCGGTCTGGTCGACGCCCTGGTAATAGCGGCTATAACCCGGAACCATGTAGCTCCACTCGAACAGCATGGACGAGAAACCGTAGACCAGCAGCGAAATGTCCTCGTCCGGCTCGTCGACCTGGATTTCGTGCATCTGCGCCAGATCGGGCGCCATGGTGTGGAGCGTGTCGAGGCCGGCCTGGACCATTGCAATGCGTGGATCGGGCTCGGCCGGTGGTGCTTGCGGATCGCCAACCGGTAACGGCATCGACAGTTCCCAGAAGGGCGCGGAGCGCAACATCGGGTCGCGCGCCAGCAGCCGATGGAGGATGGTCGTGCCGCTGCGCGGCAGTCCGATGATGATGAGCGGCCGCTCGATCGGCTGCTCCAGGATTTCCGGCCGCAGCTTCCACAGATCGACCAGCCTGAGACGGGTGCCAAGCACGCCGCGCAGCTGCCGTTCCAGGAAGGATTTGCCGAGGGCGTGGAAATCCAGTTCCTCCTCCAGCGAGCGGGCGAGCACGGTCAGCGGCTCAGCGAGCGGCGTATCGCCGAAATCATCGAGCCCGGTGTCGCTGCGGGCCAGCGCCATCAGATGGTCAGGATCGAGCCGCGCCGCGGAGGCCTCGGCCATGCGGGCGGCGATGATCCCGCGCGCCGCTGGGGAGAATTCCGGATAGGCGAAGGCCCGCGCCCTCGGCGTCAGCCGGTCCCACGCAGGCAGCAGTCGGGATTTGAGCATACGGTGCCTCCTCTTCACTCGGATTGCTTGGGCAATCCCTTAAGCGGGTCAAGAACCCACACGGGGCAGGGAAGCCTCCGCGCCAGCACCATCGCATACGCGGAATTTTTCCTGCCGCCGCGCCGCTACCCCGTCCCAAGGCTAAGGTCGCGCCCCAGGGAGGACATTTCATGCACGCCATTCCAGAGCACGTTCCGGCCGGCCGGGTCTTCGCATTCGACATCTTCGCCGACCCGCGGCTGAAGCCCGATCTTCACCTCGGCTATAAGCAACTGCACACGGAGGCGCCGGACATCTTCTACACGCCGCTCAACGGCGGACATTGGGTGGTGACGCGCCAGGCCGCGATCGCCGACATCCTCCGCGACACGGCATTGTTCTCCAGCCGCAACCAGGAGATTCCGAAGACCGAGCACAATATGCAGCTGCTGCCGCTGACACTCGATCCGCCAGAGCACACGCCCTATCGCCAGATATTGATGCAGATCTTCGCGCCGTCGGCGATGGTGGCGCTGGAAGGCCATGTGCGGGACTGGGCCAACCGGCTGATCGACCGCGTCGCCGCCGAGGGCGCGTGCGATTTCGTAAAGTCGATCTCCAGCGTGCTGCCGGTTTCTGTCTTCATGCAGATGATGGGCCTGCCGCTCGACCGGCTGGAGGAATTCCGCGGCTGGGTGGACGAGGTGTTCCGGACCACCGACACCGAGCGGCGGATGGCGCTTTACGGCCGGATCGTCGAATTCATGACCACGCTGATCCGCGCCCGGACGGAAAAGCGGGAGGACGACATCGTCAGCCGCCTGCTCGATTCCGAGGTCGAGGGCAGGCGGCTCTCCTTCGAGGAGGTGCAGGGCATCTGCCTGCTGCTCTTCATCGCCGGGTTGGACACGGTCGTGAACGCCATGTCCTTCGCCGCCCGCCACCTCGCCGGCGACCCCGCCCTGCTGGCGCGGTTCAGGACCGAGCCCGGCGTCATCCTGACCGCGGTGGAGGAATTCCTGCGCCGCTATGCCTTCACCAATACTTGCCGGATCGTGACGCGCGATGCCGAGCATGGCGGCGTGCGGTTCCGGCAAGGCGACCTGGTGTTCCTGGCGCTGGCGCTCGCCGGCCTGGACGAGCGAGAAATCGCCGACCCGCTGCATTTCGACCCCGACCGCAAGGGGCTCGCCCACAAGACCTTCGGCGGCGGCCCGCACCAATGCGCCGGCCGCCACCTGGCCCGCATCGAGCTGCGCATCCTGTTCGAGGAGCTGGCCAGGCGGATCACCAATCTGCGGCTCAAGCCCGGCACCGAACCGGCCTTTCGCGCCGGTTTCGTCATGGCGGTCGAGAGTTTGCCGGTGGAATTCGAGGCCGCCTCGCTGCGCTCCTCGCAATGACGAATTTAGGTGGCCCCATCCTCCAGGATCAACCCCGCCGCGCGCCACGCCAGCGCCATAACGGGGCCGTTCGTGTTGCCGGAGGGGATCGTGGGCATCACCGAACAATCGACGACCCTAAGCCCTGAGACGCCGCGTACCTTGAGGCGCGGATCGGTGACGGTATCTTCGTCCGCGCCCATCCGGCAGGTGCCGACCGCATGGTAGCCCGAGCCGCCATATTGCCGGAAAGCGGCGATGATCTGCTCGTCATCCGTAAAATCCGGCCCCGGCGCGCTCTCCCCGGCGACGAGCACCGCCAGCGCGGGTTCGGCGAACAGGCGCCGCACGAAGCGCACCGCGCCGACAGCCGAGCGCCGGTCTTCCTCCGTCGTTAGGAAATTCGGGCGGATGGTGAGCTGCGCATCAGGATCGGGGCCGGTCAGACCCAGGTAACCTTCGCTGGTCGGGCGCAGCGGCAGGGCGGTGCATTGCACGCCGGGCCTGTCTTCCAGATTGACGCTGTTGGCCTGGGCCTCGCCGAGGGCGAGCGAGAATGGCGACATCAGGAACTGCGCATCCGGCAGCGCCAGATCAGGGTTGGTCTTGACGAATCCTCCAGCCTCGAACGCGCCCAACGCCATCAGCCCGTTGCGTGTGAGGCCGTATTGCATCACGTGGCGGGCCAGCCTGAGCCCGCGGAATTCCCGGTTGTAGGACAAAAGCGGCGATTTCAGCCGGTATTGCATGAACAGGACCGGGTGCTCGCGCAGATATTGGCCTACGGCCGGGCTGTCGATCAGCGGTTCGATGCCAGCCGCCCCGAGGGCACCGGCAGCGCCGACGCCCGAGAGCATCAGCAGCTTGGGCGAGGCGAGCGCACCGGCGCTGAGGATCACCTCGCGGCCGGCGCGGTACTGCATAGCCTGCCCGTTCCGGTGACACGCGACGCCCACGGCACGACGCCCGTCGAACAGGATGCGGTCGACCAACGTCCCGGTGACGACGGTCAGGTTCGGCCGCTTGCGGGCGGGCACCAGGAAGGCGTCCGCCGCGCTCCAGCGCCGTCCGGCCTTGATCGTCAGCGGGTAGTATCCGAGCGCCTCCTGCGCCTCCCCGTCATTGAGATCGGTCTTGACGGCGATTCCCATGGCGGCACCGGCCGTCAGGAAGGCGTCGCACACCGGATGGCGCCGCGCCGCCAGCGACACATGGAGCGGCCCACCGGCGCCGCGCCAGCGTCCGGCGCCCAGCTGGTGATCCTCGATCGCCCCGAAGGCGGCGGCGATGCTTTGCCAGTTCCAGCCGGTAAGGCCTTGCGCCTCCCAGGCGTCGTAGTCGCTGGGGTCGCCGCGCACATAGACCATGCCATTGACAGAGCTGGAACCGCCCAGCACCTTGCCACGATGCCATGTGGCGGCGGTGCCGGCATTCGCTTCCGGGCTTACCGGGTAATGCCAGACCTGCCGCTCATCCATCAGCAGCTTGCCGATGCCGCGCGGCATGTGGATCAGCGGATCGCGATCCTCTGGCCCGGCCTCGATCAGCAGCACACTGTCCCGGCCGCTCCGCGTCAGCCGGTCGGCCAGCACGCAGCCGGCCGAGCCGGCGCCGACGATAATATAGTCGTAAGACTCCATCGTCAGAGGATGACGCCGACGCCCTTGGTGCGGATGAACTCTTCCAGGCCCCAGCGCCCGCCCTCGCGCCCGAAGCCGGAGATGCCCACGCCACCGAAGGGCGAGCCGGGCTGGGCGTTCGGCGCGCCGTTGATCATGACGTTGCCGCAGACGAGATCGCTGGCGACGCGATGGGCGCGGCCGAGGTCGCGGGTCCAGACATAGCCGGCAAGGCCCCATTCGGTGGAATTGGCAAGACGCACCGCATCGGCCTCGTCCGAAAAGCGGAAGATCGACAGGACCGGGCCGAAAATCTCGTTCTGGGCCAACCGGCTCATCGGGTCGACCTCGCAGAATACGGTCGGCTCGATGAAGAAGCCCTCCGACAGGCCGTCGCCCGCCCGGCTGCCACCGGCGACGAGCCGGCCGGCACCGTCCGTCTTGCCCTCCTCGATGGCGGCGAGGATGCGCTTCAGCGCCACCTGACTCACCACCGGCCCCATATAGGTGTCGGCCGCCAGCGTGTCGCCGACCTTGATGTTGCGGACCATGGCCACGACCCGCCCGACGAAATCGTCGTAAATCGAGCCCTGCACTAGCAGCCGGGTCGGCAGCTGGCAGCCCTGGCCGGAATTGCTGAAGGGAAACAGGGCGGCGTGCCGGACCGCCTTGTCGAGATCGGCATCGTCGAACACGATATTGGCCGACTTGCCGCCGAGCTCGTAGAGTGAGGGCTTCAGCCCCTCGGCGCAGGCGGCGAGCACCTTGCGGGCGGCGACGATGCCGCCGGTGAAGGAGATCTTGTCGACGCCCTTGTGCCGGACCAACGCATCGCCGGCTTCCGGCCCGCCGGGGATGGCATTCACCACGCCCTCAGGGATCCCGGCCTCAAGCGCCAGCTCGGCAAAGCGCACCGAGGTGAAGGGGGTGAATTCCGGCGGCTTGATGATGACGGCGCAGCCCGCGGCCAGCGCCGGCGCCACCTTCATCGACAGCGAGATCATCAGCGCGTTCCACGGGATGATGCAGGCGATCACCCCGAACGGCTCAGGTACGACATATTCGAAATGCTCGGCCGGCAAGGCCGCGGTGACCGAACCCTCGATCTTGTCGGCATAGCCGGCATAGTAGGTGAGCCATCCCTTGATCATCAGGTTCCACTGAACCTCGAACTGGAAGTACGGGATGCCGTTCTCCAGCGCGGAGAGAGTCGCGAATTCCTCCTTATGATCGTCGATCAGCTGGACCAGCCGGTGCAGCCGCTCGGCCCGGACCGAAGGTTTGGTCCGACGCCAGACCTCGAACCCCTTGCGGGCCGCCGCAACCGCGCGGTCGACCTCCGCCGCCCCGGCATAAGGTACCTCCGCCTGCTTGCGGCCGGTGGCCGGGTTGACATGATCGTAGACGAGACCGCTGTCGAGGCGCAGCGGCGTGCCGATCACCGCGCTGCTGCCGGGCAGCAGCCGTGCCGCGGCCTCATGCTTTTCAAATGCGATGGTCGACATGAGTTCTCCTCCCCTGGTGACGTCACATCGTTGGCAGGGGGCAGGTTTCAGTGGCAAGGGCGAACGGTTCGGCCCGCCTCAGACCGCCCCACACAACGCAACTGTGATGCCTCTCACACGGCCAACCGCTTCGCTTGCCAACACAACCGGCCGGTGAATTGATGCGGCATGCCGGTGACCCGGACATGTAAAAGCCGGCGGCGCCGCATTGAAAAGGACCGCGTCGATGGCCCGTTTGAGAAGAGGGGAAAATGAAAAGGGAATATAAGCGCGCGTTGATTTTATTGACGGCCGCCAGCAGCGTGGCGCTGATTGCCGGCGCGAACCCGAGTTTTGCACAAGAGGCGGCGGCCGCCGCATCCCAGGCCGCCAATACGGGCCTGGAGGAAGTCGTCGTCACCGCGCGCCGGAAGGCCGAGGTCGTCCAGAAAGTGCCAGTCTCCATCACCGCGTTGTCGGGACGCGAACTCGAGCAAAAGTCGATTTCGACACCGGACGACATCCAGTTCCACGTGCCCGAGCTGCAGGTCAATCCCAGCCAGTATCTGCTGAGCGCCGAGCCTAGCTTCACCTTGCGCGGATTGAGCACGACGGTTCCGGGCACCACCATCGCCGATTCGGCGGTCACCGTTTACCTGGGCGACGTCCCGGTCCTCTATAACCGCGATATCGGCCACAGCCTGTACGACCTGGCGGATGTCCAGGTTCTGCGCGGGCCGCAGGGCACACTGTTCGGCAAGAACAGCACCGGCGGCGCGGTGATCTTCGACCCGAAGAAGCCCGGGTACGACTTCGAGGGCTTCGTGCAGGCGACGGTCGGCGACTATAATCTCTATGAGTTCACCGGCGCGGTGAACGTGCCGATCACCGATGCGCTGCAAGTCCGCGTTGCCGGCAAGCTGGGCCGGCGCGACGGCTTCACGCGCAACCTGCTCGGCCCCGACTATAACGACGAGAATTTCCAGTCGGGCCGCATATCGGTCGCCTTCACGCCGGTCGATTGGTTCGACAACTACACGCTGATCGACGCCTCGGATTCGCACGAGAATATCGTGATCAAGGAAGCGACCCTCGTCGGCGGGCCGGCGCTCAGCCTCTATGGCGCGGGCGCCGCAGGCTTCTTCACCAATCCGGCGCTCGGCGCATTCCAGACCGTTCAGGCGCAGTTCGCGCGCCAGCAGGCGCTGGGACCCGACACGGTGGCGACGCGCGATCCGAACTCGGTCGACCTCGACACCTATACGGTGACGAACGTGTCGACTTTCCACCTGAACGACGATCTGACCTTCAAGAACATCGTTTCGTACCAGCATTCCCAGTCGCTGTTCCGGCTGAACGCCGGCGCGCTGCTGTACGACTATGCGGCGCCGCTGAGCAATCCCGACACGGCCAGCCAGGTGAGCGAGGAAGCCCAGCTTCTCGGCAAGGGCTTCAATGACAAGCTCGACTGGATCTTCGGTGTCTTCTATGGCCACCAGGACGATTCGAACATCAACAACAACGCCATCTTCACCAACTACAATCCGGCCTTCAACAGCATCCTGCCCGCCGCGCTGCTTCACCAGATCGAAGCTGTCAGCACGGACGACGCCACGGCGCTGTTCGGCCACGGCACCTACGATCTCGATGAGGTCCTGCCGGGGCTGAAGTTCAGCGCCGGCTACCGCTATACCTGGGACGACCGGTCGCTGCGGCTCGGCTTCCAGCAGCAGGCGGCGGATTTCGCCTCCTTCAGCATGGTCAACAGCTGTCCGATCGGCGGCACCTATCCCAGTTGCCTCAGCACATTCGCCAAGACCTTCCAGGCACCCAGCTGGACCGTCGGGTTCGACTATCATGCGACCGACAAGATCATGTTCTATGTCGCCAGCCGGAGAGGGTTCAAATCCGGCGGCTTCAATTCGACCTCGGCCGTCCCCGGCACGCAGGAATACGCGGCTGAGAAGATCACCGACGTCGAGGTCGGTGTGAAGGCCGACTGGGAATTGGGGACCGTGCCGCTGCGGACCAACCTCTCGCTGTATCGCGGCGAACTCGACAATCCGACGCTTCCCCTGCTGCCGGTCTATCAAGGCAGCCCCAACCAGGTGCTGCAAAACGTCGAGAGCGCGACCATCCGCGGCCTGGAGTTCGAATTCTTCACCAAGCCGCTGCCACAGCTCGATCTCAGCGGCTCCTACTCGCTGACGGTCAGCGAGTATTCGGCGAACTCCAAGTTCGTAACCGCCTATGGCACCGGCGGCACCATCGCCGGGTTTCAGAGCCTGGCCGGCCAGCCGATCGCGCAATCGTCCAAGCATACCGCGCAGGTGTCGGCACGGTGGGACTTCCAGACCGATCCGCGCTATGGCGACCTCAGCATCGAAGCCGACTATGCGTGGCGCAGCTCCCAGCTCACCCCGGGTCAGGGCGCGACGGACGCATCGGGCAACCTGATTTCCGCCGTGCTGCCGGCGTTCGGGCTGCTCAACATGCGGGCCGACCTGACCGATGTCGGCGGCTATCCGCTGGATGTCTCGTTCTGGATCAAGAACCTGACCGACAAGCGCTACATCACCACCGAGCAGCTGTTCGTCAACGTGCTCGGCATCAACAACG
>CAZNNJ010000118.1:0-8995 GCA_964574305.1 uncultured Rhodospirillales bacterium
AAATCGCGCGGCCTTGATCGCGACGCCGCGCCGGGCGACCTCCTTGGAGACCGAGCTGACCAGCCCATGCAGCGCCATCTTGGCCGAAGCATAGGCGCTGCCTGCTTCCTGCCCCAGCACCGCCGAGATCGAGCTGACGCAGACGATCCGGCCATAGCCGCGTTCCAGCATGCCGGGCAGCAGCGCGTGCAGGACCATCGCCTGGCTGAAGAAATTGAGCTCGAAGATGGCACGGAAATGAGCCATGTCGCTGTCGGCGAACTCGGCCCAGGGCGTTCCCGGCGGCCCGCCGCCGGCATTGTTGGCCAGCAGGTCGACCTTGCCGTGCCGCCGGTCAGCCTCGTCGGCCATGTCGGCGATAAAGGCTGGGTCTGTGACGCTGCCCGCATGGGTGGTCACCAAGCCGCCATGCCGGCGCAGCCGCTCGGCGGTCGCCTCCAGCGCCTCGGCGTTGACGTCGTTCAGCGCCAGCCCGGCGCCGCCCTCGGCCAGCACCTCGGCCGTGGCCATGCCGACGCCGCGTGCTGCGCCGGTCACCAGGGCCGCTTTGCCGGCGAAGCGCATCAGGCGGGCTTCTTGGGCCGGCCGAACATCGGATTGGCGGCGTTGTTGGTCCAGATCAGGTGCTGGGTGAAGCGCCAGGTGCCGTCGGTCTTGGCAAAGCTGAACAGATATGTGCCCTCATGCAGCCCATGCTCCCAGGCGTCGTTCTCCTGACCGACCAGCGCCATCTGGTAATGGCACAGCGCCCAGGCCTTGTGGTTGTCGTTGCCGATGCGGACCATCTGGGTTGCGATCAGGTGGCGGATCTCCAGCCCCTTGATCTTGGTCAGGTCGCGCTTCTCCATCTCCACGCCCTCGGCCCGCGGCAGGGCTGGGTTGGCGTGCAGCGCAATCAGCTTGGCGCGGCCGCGCACGGTCTCGTTCAGCGTGCCGCTCATCACCCGCTCGATATCCTCGTCATAGAGCTCCTCCAGCACGTCCCATTGGCGGCTGTCGCAGGCGAAGGCATATTCGTTGATCATCTCGACGATGCGCTGCTTGTCGATGACCAGCTGCAGCTTCTCCTCGGTCGTCATTCGCACCCGTTCATGGTGCGGGGCCAGTTCGCGCCATTTCCGGTAGGCATCGGCAAGCATATTCGCGTCCCTCTTTCCCTAAATTCCAGCCTTCTGGCCGCCGCTGACATTGATCAGTTCCCCGTTGACGAAGGCGCCGTCGTCGCTCGACAGGAAGGCGACCATCGCGGCGATATCGTGCGGCAGGCCGATGCGGCCGACCAGATTGGCACCCGCCATCCAGTCGATCTCGTCCTGGCGGCGGTTGCGCTTCATCAGCGGCGTCAGGATCGCGCCGGGCGCGATACAGTTGGCGCGAACCTTCTGCTCGGCATGGTCGATGGCCAGCGCCTTGGTCAGCGCGATAACGCCCCCCTTGGCCGCGACATAGGCCGGGTTCTTCTTCATGGCCGTAACCCCGGCGCCCGACGAGATATTGACGATCGAACCGCCGCCCGAGGCTGCCATCGCCGGGATCGCCGCCTTGCACATCACAAAGGTGGCGGTGAGGTTGAGCCGCACCCAGCCGTCCCATTCCTCCAGCGTCATGTCGACAACGGTCTTGCCTGGCTTGCTGCCGCCGACGACATTGACCAGGATCGACAGGCCGCCGAAGGCTTCCGTCGCGGCGCGGACCGCGGCTTGGGCTCCGGCCAGCGTGGTGGCGTCGACGGCAATGGTGCGCAGCCGCTTGGGCGCAGTGCAGTTTCGAACGGTTTCGTCCAATCCCACAGGGTCGATATCCGCGGCGACAACCCGCGCGCCGCGTTCCGCCAACAGCATCGCCGTTGCCTGGCCGATACCGCCACCGCCAGCCGTCACCAGCGCGATCCTGCCGTCGAGCTGCCCCATGCTTCCCCTTTCCGCCAATTGGTGGATTGTTCGTATCGATTCAATCTTTTATAGGATTCTACGAACCGGCCGGGAACGCGTCAATGACGGATCGGCGGAGAAAAAGCGGGAGGCGGCGTGGGGGAACAGCCTGACAGTCGGCAGCCGGACTCGGGCTTCGCGGCGCTTGCCCCGTGGCAACGGCGCGCCGCCACCGCCGTGGTCCTGGCCAGCGCGCCGGGCATGGCGCTGATGTTCGCCGCGCTCGGCCCCGCCCTGCCGCTGGTGGCCGGCCATTACGGCGGGGCGATGACCGCGCAGATGGTGATGACCATGCCCGGCATCGGTGTCGTCGCCGGCGGTGCCGTCGGCGGCTTCACCATCGACCGGCTGGGCATCCGGCTGACGCTCTATCTCGCATTGCTGATCTATGCGCTGGCGGGCGCCGCCGGTCTGATCGGGCCGCCGCTCTGGGTCCTGCTGGCGGCGCGCTTCCTGCTCGGGATCGCCGTCGCCCATGTCTCCAATTGCTGCCTGACCCTGCTCGGCGGCTGGTTCGACGAAACGTCGCGGGCGCGGATTCTGGGTTACCAGGCCGGGGTCGCCGGGGCGGTCAGCGTCACCCTGCTGGTCGCTGGCGGAAAGCTGGCCGAGGCCGGGGGATGGCGGGCGCCGTTCGCGCTCTATCTGCTGGCTTTGCCGGTGCTGGTTTTGGCGCTAATTGCCATTCCGAAGAGCGCCGCACCGCCCGTCAAATCACACTGGACGGACTGGCCGGCGATCTTCGCCCTCTGGCCGATCTATCTGCTCGTCGGGGCGCTGTTCCTCGCCTATTTCATGACCTCGGTGCAGCTCACCTTCCTGCTGGCGGGCGACGGGGTGGCGAGCCCGCTGACGCGCTCGCTCGTCATCGGCGCGGGCGTTGCCGCCGGCGGAGTCTTCGGCGGGCTGTTCGGCCCGATCCGCCGCGTCGTCGGGCAGCGCCGGACAAGGCTGCTGCTGATCGGCATGATGGCCGCCGGTTTCGCCCTGATCGGCCTGTCGCACGATGTCGTGCCGATCGTGCTCGGCGCGATGCTGTGCGGCGGTGGGGGAGGCCTCATCAACCCCTATGTCAGCGGCCTGATGCTGGCCAGGGCGCCGCTCGCGATGCGCAGTAAGGCGCTGGGCTTCATGTTCATGACCTTCTATCTGGCCGATTTCCTCAATCCCTGGGCGGTCTACCCGTTCCGCGTCGCTTTCGGCATCCACGGCGCGTTCCTGGCTGCCGCGGGTTTCCTGGCGCTAGGGTTGGCGGCGAGCTGGCGCATCGGCGTGGTCAAGCAGGCGGTGCCGGCGGCGCTGGCGCTCCTGTTCGCCGCCGCCTCAGCTCAGGGCGACACACCAGCAACAAATGGCGCCGCGATCTATGCCGAGCGCTGCTCGACCTGCCACGGCTCGGTCCTGCGCGGCGGTGGGGCGCCGCCGCTGGCCGGGCCGATCTTCCAGGCGCGCTGGAACGGCAAGCCGGCCGCGGATCTCTACAAGCTGATCGCCACGACGATGCCGCTCAATGCCGTCGGCGGTTTGTCACCGGCGGACTATCGCGCCGTCACCGATTTCGTCATGGCGGGGAACGGCTACCTCACGACCGACCCGGTGCTGACGGTCGATGCCGCCGCGAAACCGGCCGAGGCGCCGGAACCGGTCTTGCCTGCCGCCGCCAGCCTGTTCGGCAAATCGACCGGAACCGGGCCGGACGACGCCGACATCGCCCATGCGTCCGACGACGACTGGCCGGCCTACAACCGCGATTATCTCGGCCAACGCTTCTCGGCGCTGAAACAGATCACCACCGCCAACGTGAAGCGCCTCGCCCCCGCCTGCATCTACCAGACCGGCGATACCGGCAGCTTCGAGGCCTCGCCGGTGGTATGGCGCGGGCGTCTCTATGTCACCACGGCGCACGGCACCTTCGCCGTCGACGCCGCGACCTGCAAGGAGCTGTGGCGGCATATCTACACCCCGCCGGGCGCCGAGGGCCTGCCGGTCAATCGCGGCGTCGCGCTCTATCGCGGCAAGGTGCTACGCGGCACGCCCGACGGGCATGTGATCGCGCTCGATGCCGAGACCGGCAAGCTGCTGTGGGACGTCTGGGTCGCCAACAGCCTGCACGGCTACAACATCAACGGCGCACTCGTGGCGTTCGGAGGAAAAGTCTTCACCGGACAAGGCGGGGCCGACCGGGGCGCTACCGGCCATATCTATGCCTTCGATGTCGAAACCGGAAAGCTGGCCTGGACCTTCGACCCCGTCCCGACGGGCAAGCAGCCGGGGGCCGAGACCTGGGCCAAGGGGACCGAGCAGGGCGGCGGCTCGTCCTGGACCAGCATCACCGTCGATCCGCGCACGCGGCAGCTTTTCGCGCCGATCGGCAACCCCGGCGCCGACATGGACGGGGACCTGCGCCCCGGCGACAATCTCTATACCGACGCGGTGGTGGTGCTGAACGCCGACACGGGAAGGCTCGACTGGTACATCCAGCAGATTCCGCACGACACCCACGATTGGGACACGGCGGCGGCCCCTGCCCTTTATGAGATCGGCGGCCGCAAATTCATGGCCGTCGCCAGCAAGGACGGCTGGCTCTATGTCTACGACCGCGACACGAAGAAACTGCTGGCGAAGTCCGAGATCGACACGCATCTCAACGCCGACAAGCCGCTCCTGCCGGGGGTCGAGATGCGGGTCTGCCCGGGCACCTTGGGCGGGGCGGAATGGAACGGCCCGGCCTATGACCCGTTGAACCGGATGCTGTTCGTGGGTTCGGTCGATTGGTGCGGCGGCTTCAAACGCCAGACCGAGGCCGGTAGCACCTTCGGCGGCAACCTCAAATTCGACCCTATCGAGATCGTGACCGGCTGGGTTCACGGTTTCGATGCCGTGACGGGGCAACAGAAATGGGTGCGCCATACCGAGGGGCCGATGGTGGCCGGGGTGACGCCAACTGCCGGCGGCGTGGTCTTCACCGGCACCCCGTCCGGCGCCTTCTGGGGGCTGGACGCCCGGACCGGCGACATCCTTTACGAATTTCAGACCGGCGGGGCGATCAGCGGCGGGATATCGAGCTATGCGGTGAACGGCCGGCAATATATCGCCGTCACCTCGGGCAGCGCGTCGAAGACGATCTGGAAAACGGCGGGGGCGCCGACCCTGATCGTCTTTGCCCTGCCAGCGGAACAGTGATTCCCCTTCGACGGGTCTTTCGTGCGCAGGTTGCAATGACCTCTTTCACTTTCTGAAAAGGGCCGGTAATAGCATCGCACCACAGAAATACAGGGGGTGTCATGATCAGAGCATTTATCGGGACGGCTTTCGCCGCCCTGCTTCTCACCGGCTGCAACATGCCGCAGCCGGCTGTCCCCGCGGCGACCACCTCGGCTTCGGCCGCGCCCGCTGGACAGAACTGCAAGAAGATGGTCCAGGATACCGGCTAGAAAATCACTGAACGCACGACCGTCTGCGACCATGGGCCGGGCGGGGACGCTCTTGAAGCCTCGCTCCGCGGCAGTAATCAGGGCATCGGCGGCGCCAAATAAGATCAGCGGCGGCGAACGGGCGGCCCGCATGCGGCGGGCTGTCCGTTGACGCGCCTTCCGGCGCTGGTCTAAGCATCCGTGAGAAACCTAACGAGGCCAACGATGCAAGACCCATATTGGATCATCATGATCCTGGCCGTAGTCGCCTTCTTCTTCTGGCAGACTCGCCACTCGTAAGAAACGGGGCCCCGGGGCTATAAACCTTGCGGCCCCGTTTTCCTTTTCAGCGGCCCTCGCGGAACCAGGCGAATCCCAGCGTTCCGCCCAGCAGGATCAGCAGCAGCGCCGCCGGCAGCAGCGGCGTCTCATTGACCCCGCGCACCGTATATTGCCCGTTGCGGCGCAACCCCATCCAGCCATGCCCCCCGGTCGGTCCGTCGGCATCGACCCGGCGTATATCCAGTCTGTCGCCGTCTGCCAGCCATGAGACCGCGCCGCCGGTCGCGCTCACCACCGGCTCCAGCCGCGTCTCTGTGGTCAGCACGTCCCGCAGCTCCGGCGTGTCGATCGAGCCGATGACGGCGAAGGCTGTCTTGACCCCATCGCTCACTTTGTAGAGCCCGATCGCGTCGGCCGGGATCGTCGCCTTGGAGATGCCGTGCCCGGTCTCGTCCAGCGTCACCTGCCGGGCCGCGCCGTTCGGGTCGGTGACATTGACCATCACCGGATCGGTCGCCTTCTGCAGCGCCCGCCGGGTGATGGTGATCTGGCGCGCCTTGGCCGCAGCGGTCAGCTGGTTCTCGTCCAGTTCAGGCTCCTTCATCAGCCAATGGGCCAGCCGGCGTAAGAGCTCGCCCTGCGGTCCGCCGCCCTCGAAGCCGCGCGACCACAGCCATATCTGGTCGCTGGTCAGCTGCGCGATCCGCCCGTCGCCGGCATGGGCCAGCAGCAGCAGCGGCTTGTCCTCCGCCCCGGTCATCAATACCGACGTGCCGCCGTCGGCCGGGCTCACCTCGCCCTGGCGGAACCAGCTGCCCCAGGCGGGCGGGCCCTTGTCGTTGTCGCCCGGCAGTCCCGTCGTGACAGGATGCCGCTCGCCCAGGTCGGTGACCTTGGGCTGGAAGGCGAGCTCGATCTCCCGGCCGGTCGGCGCACCGGGCAGCACGTCGCGCAAAGCCGTGCGGAACAGGGACGCAGAACCCTCGAATCCCGGCCCGCTCGCCTCCAGCAGGGCCCCGCCCTTGCGCACATAATTGGTCAGGTTCTGGTAGTATTCCGGCAGCAGCAGCATCTGCTGATAGTGATCGAAGATGATCAGGTCGAACTCGTGCAGCCGCACGTCGAACAGCTCGGCGATCGGGAAGGCGATCAGCGACAGTTCGTTGAAGGGCGTGCCGTCATTCTTCTCCGGCGGGCGCAGGATGGTGAAATGCACCAGGTCGACCGAGGGGTCCGACTTCAGCAGGTTGCGCCAGGTCCGCTCCCCGGCATGGGGCTCGCCCGAGATCAGCAGCACCCGCAGCCGCTCGCGCACGCCGTTGATCACCACGACCGCCCGGTTGTTGGTCTGGGTCAGCTCGCCGTCGGCCGGCGCCGCCTCCATCTCGACCGTCGTCGGGCCGCCATGGTCGATCGGGATCTGGACCGACACGTCCTGCCCCGGTTCGGCCATCACCGTGCGCGGCGCGCCGGCGTCCTGGGTGACCTTGAGCGGCACCGGCCCGGCGGCCGGAATATTGGCGTCGGCGACCCTGAGCTTCACCGTCACCTTGTTGCCGACGATGCCGAAGCCCGGCGCGTCGACGATCTCGATGCGCCGATCGCGCTCGTCACGCGCGCCGGTCAGCAGCACATGAACCGGTCCCTGACCCTCCAGCGATGCCGGCTTGGGCACGTCGTGGACCTCGCCGTCGGTCACCAGGAAAGTGCCCGCGACGCGGTTGCGCGGCACGTCCGACAGCGTGTCGGCGCGGACGGAGAACAGGTCGGTCTCCTCGCCGATCGGGCTGTTGTCGCTCTCGACGACGCGGGTCTCGACATCGGGGAAGCGGGCGAGCTCGGTCCTCAGCGCCGCCACCGCCTGCTCGGTCCGCTCGGTGCGGCCCGTGAAATGCTGGCTGGGGGAGCGGTCGACGACCACCACCGCGACATCCTTCACCGGGTCGCGCTGCTCCCGCACGATCGAGGGCTGGAACAGGGCCAGCGCGATGCCGCTCATCAGCACCAGCCGCAACCAGCGTCCGCGGCCCTTGCCGGCAAAGGCCGCGGCAACGGCCAGCGCCGCCAGCACGAACAGCGGTCCCAGCACCGGCCAGGGCAGCAAAGGCGCGAAAGAAAGATTGAGGGCCGCGCCGTTCATTGGCCCAGCCTCTGCTGGATGAACGGCGCATGGACCAGGTCGGACTTATAGTTGCCGGTCAGCGCATACATCACCAGGTTGACGCCGAAGCGATAAGCCCATTCGCGCTGCCGCTCGCCGCCGGGCGACAGGCTGAACAGCGGCTGGCCGCTGGTGGCGTCGACCGCCCAGGCCCCGGCCCAGTCGGCGCTGCCGACGACCACGGAGGAGACGCCGTCGTTGCGCGCATCCTGGTCGCGCTCGACCCAGACCTCGGCGCCGGGAACGCGGCCGGGGAATTCGTCCAGCAGATAGAAGGATTTGGTCAGCACATGGCCGGGCGGCACCGGCGCCAGGGTCGGCACGTCGATCCCCTGGATCAGCTTGCCGAGATTGAGGCGCCCGTCGCCCGCCCCGGCCTTGGTATCGATCAGGATCATGCCGCCGGTCGAGAGATAGCGGTTGAGCTTTTCCTTGGCCTGGTCCGTCAGCGGCTGGGACGAGGCCGAGATCGGCCAGTAGAGCAGCGGATAGACCGACAGCTCGTCGCGCTCCAGGTCGACCTCGGCCGGCGCGGCATGGTCGATCGAGGTGCGCAGGATCAGCTGGTGCGCCAGCCCGGAGAGGCCGGCCTTGCTGATCCGGTCGGTCGCGGCGTCGCCGGTGACGACATAGCCCAGCGTCACCTGCGCCGCAGCCTCCGCCGCCTTGGCCGCCGGCCCGGTTTCGGCGGCCACCGCGGGGGCCGCGAGAACCATGAAAGCAAGCGCCAGTCCGGCCGCGGACCCGGCTACGGACCCTTTAAGACGGGGCAGCTTGGGCAATGCACCGCCCAGCCACAGCGCGACGATCGTGTCGATGGCGGCCAGCAGCAGCACCCCGGCCAGGAACCAGGGCGCCAGGGAAACTTCGCCCGGCGCGGCATATTCCTGCCGTTCGATCCTAAGCGGCAGCTGGCCGATCGGCGTGATGGTGGTCACGGTCTGGGTCAGGTTCAGCGCCCGCCGCGAATCGGCCTCGCCGTAATAGCCGGGCGGATGCTGCGGCTCCGGCGTGGTGCCATCGAACCGGTCGGCGGTGATCGCCGCCGCGGCGCCGCCCGGCGCGTGCAGCCGGCCCTCGCCATCCAGCACGCGATAGGGCTCCAGCACGCCATGCTCGGGCGCCCGGCTGATGCCGGCGCTGTAGGCCACGATCCGCCGCAGCATCTGCGGGAACAGGCCCGACAGAGACAGGTTCGACCAGCTGGG
>CAZNNJ010000118.1:9005-10873 GCA_964574305.1 uncultured Rhodospirillales bacterium
CAGCTGGGATCGGCGCTGGTATGGACCAGCACGATGGTCCCGGCCTCGCGCTTGTCGGCGGTGATCAGCGGCGTGCCGTCGGCCAGCCGCGCCCAGACCTTGCGGTCCAGGTCCAGCCCCGGCTCGGCCAGGATCTGGCGGCTGACGGTAACCTCCTTGGCGATGTCCAGCCCATAGAACGGGCTCGTCTCGGGGAAGGGCTGCAGGGCGGCCGGCTCGGTCCAGGACATGGCGCCCGACAGCGACCGGCCGCCGGTCCTGAGCTCGGTCGGCAGCAATAGGTCGTTCGCCGCCGGGTCCGACCCGGCCAGCTTCGCCCCGGCGAAGCGCAGCAGCAGCCCGCCCTTGCTCATCCAATCCTGGATCGCGCGCCGGTTGCCGGCGCTGAGGTCGGCGTCGTCGGTCACGACCAGCACGGCCGGCTGCCCTTTCAGCAGCGCGTCGAGATCGCCGGTGCGCACCTCGGCAAAGGGCTGCAGCGCGCGCTGGATGTAATAGGTGCTGCTCAGCAGCGCATTGCCGCGCTCACCGGCCGGTGGCGTCACGATGGCGACGGGCCGGCGGCGCCAGCGCTCGTCCAGCAGCACGGTGCCGCCGATGCCGTGGACGCCGGCCAGGTCGATGCGCGCCACCTGGTTGCGCACCTCGGCCGGCAGCTCGAAGCGAACGCTGGTCACCGGATCGTCGGAATTGAAGGCGCCGGCCGCCTCGCCCACTATCCGACCGTCTTCGCCGCGTGCCACCAGGGTCAGGCGTGCGGTCGGGGTGGCGGCGGGACGGCGGACCTTGAGGATCAGGTCGGGGCCGATCTCGGGCGGCATCAGCAGCTGCGGCAGGTTGCCGATCCCGGGCGTCAGCACGCGCGGCGCGGTGAAGCCGGCCAGCGTGGCGCCGAGCAGGTCCGTGCCGGCGCTGGCGATGCCGTCGGACAGCCACAGCGCGCTCGAGCGTCCGTCGAAGCGGTTCAGCACCTGCGCCACCGCGGCGCGGTCCGGTCCCCAGGGCATCGGTTCCAGCGTCTCCGCCGTGCGTTTGGCTTCGGCCGCCGGCATCGGGCCCAGCGCGTCGATCGGGTTGCCGGTCGCGTTGCGCGCCGTCGGCACCAGCACCACCGTCATCCCGGCACGCTGGTCGCGCTCGATCTCGGCCATCAGCGCGGTCTTGATTGCCGCCCAACTGTTGGTCGCCGCCCAGCCGGTATCGACGACGATGATCTCAGGCCCGCGCCCCGGCGGCAGCGCGCTCGGCCTCAGGATCGGGCCGGCCAGCGCCACGATCAGCAGGGCGGCCAGCGCCAGGCGCATCAGGATCAGCCACAGCGGCGTGCGCGCCGGCGTTTCCTCCCGGTGGACCAGGTCGCGCAGCAGGCGGATGGCCGGGAAGCGCACGATACGCGGCGCCGGCGGCGTGACCCTCAGAAGCCACCAGATCGCCGGCAGCAGGATTAGCGCGCCCAGGATCGCCGGGGTGACGAAACCGATCATGGCGTTGCACCCTGGGGGGAGTCACCTATCGCTTCGACGCCGTGCTTGGCGGCAAGGCGGGTATGGAGCAGGCGCAGCGGCTCCTCAGGCGGGGCGCCGGTGCTGTGGACCATGAACTCCCAGCCCCGGCCGCGGGCGAATTCGGCCAGCGCCTCCTGCTGGCGGGCCAGCGCCTCGAGATAGGCCGGGCGGATCGCCTCGACCCGTGGGATCAGCGCGTCGGTTTCGGACGGCGCATTCGTGTCCATCTCGCGGAAACGCACGCGCCCGGTGAAGGTGAGCGACATCTCCGTCGGGTCCAGCACCTGGACCAGCTGCGCCGCGCCGCCGCTCGCCGCCACCCGCTCCAGCGACCGGGCGATCTCGTCGACCGGGTCCAGGAAA
>CAZNNJ010000119.1:0-10871 GCA_964574305.1 uncultured Rhodospirillales bacterium
GGTCGGCGTCGGCTTGATATCGCGCGGGCCGATGGGGGTGGAGGGGTTGACCGTCACCACGGGCAGGCCGGTTTCCCGGGCCGCCTTCATGACCGCTTCCTCGGCCAGGAACTTCGATCGCTTGTAGTGGCCGACCATGTCGTCGATCGTGACCGGGGTGTCCTCGTCTGACGGCTTGCCGCTTTTGTCGATGCCGAGCACGGCGACGCTGGAGGTATAGACGGCGCGCTGCACGCCGGCCTGGGCCGCGGCGCGGATCAGCGCGGCGCTGCCGGCCACATTGGCGCGGTACATGGCATCGGGATCGCGAACCCACAGGCGATAGTCGGCGGCGACGTGATAGAGGGCGGTGCAGCCGCTAAGTGCCGGCGCCAAAGTCTCTGGCCTGGTCAGGTCACCGGGGACGATCTCGACGTCCAGCCCCTCGATATTGCGCTTGTCGCTGCCTTGCCGGGCCATCACCCGCACGGCATGCCCTTGGGCGAGCAGCGCCCGCGCGACGGCCGAGCCCAGGAAGCCCGTTGCACCCGTGACCAGCGCGGTTTCAGCCATCCCCCGCACCCCCTTTTATGCTTCGCGATATTCGAGCAGCAAAAGGCCGATCAGCACATAGCAGACGGGCCAGACCCAGCCGAAGGTCCGGTTGAGCGGCGGCTCCAGCCGCAGCTCCAGCCATCGCGACCAAGCCGAGACCACCGCCAGCAGGGCGAGCGGGATATGGGTCAGCTCGATCAGGAACTGCTCCTTCACGTCGCTGATATTGTGCGAGTGCATCAGCAGCATCCCGCCGCCGACCGCCGTCAGGATCGGATAGATCAGGGGCGCCCAGGGCTTTTTGAGCACGCCGGCGCGCACGCTCCATTCGAATGTGCCGAAGATCACCACCAGCAGCACGGTCAGCTTGTGCTGCAGCGGCTCGGCATCCTTCAGGCTCTCCCAGAAGCTGATATCGCCGGCCGGCCAGTCTTCGGGGTCGGAGCGGATGAACAGGAAGATGGCCAGCACGAAGAACATCGCCGGCCAGTGCCGGGCCCAGCGCAGCCAGGGCACGCCGGTGCGTTCCAGCAGCGCCAGCAGGCCGATGATCCCGACCATGATGCCGGCCCAATGGTGGTTGTATTCCGACCAGGCGATATCGGCCGGCACGCGATCGACCGGCAGGCCCGAGCCCGGGACGAAGGCGCGCGGATGCTGGTCGGCGATCTTGCCCTCGGCCGCCTCCTGGTCGAGCTTGCGCTGCAGGACCGAGATGGCGGTGTCGTCATGGCTGGGACTGGTGAGGCGCGGATGCGCCACCGGCATCATGCGCTCCGCCGTCACATGCCACGGCACCTGGTCGTAAGGCTGGTCGATCGAGGGCGGCGATGACGTGATCGAGGCAGCCAGCGCGAAGACCGACAGGCCGATGCCGATCTCGGCCTCGGCGAAGCGCCGCATGCGCAGGATCGGCGTCGCCGGGTCGGCGCGCAGCCGCTCGACCAGCAGGAAATTCATGAAGCCGAAGCCGAGCAGGATGCCCAGCAGCGCCACCTTGCCGACCACCATCACGCCGTAGGATGTGCCGTAGAGCCCCTGCCACGAGCCGACGAAGACCCAGGCTAGGATCAGCCCGGCCGCGACCAGCCCGGCGACGCTGGCCATCGACATCTGCGAGAAGCGCTTGCCGACCCGGCGCCAGGCAATGCCGTCATGGGTGCGGGCCAGCGCGATGACGAAATACGGAATGCCGCCGATCCAGACCGAGGCGCCCAGCTGATGCAGCGCGTCGGCCATCGCCATCGGCACCTGGGCGGTCATGCGCGCGACCGAGTGGCTGTTCGCCGCCGCCGCGCCGAGCAGGACGGCCGCCAGCAGCACCAGCCCGGCCCGCGTGCCTTTGCCGACCGAGCGGTCCAGGGCCAGCACCAGGACACCGGCCGAGGCCACCGCCCGCACCATCTCGGCGATCGCGAAATTGGCCTTGAGGCCCTCGCCGATCGGCACATCCGCCGAGCCGTAGAGCAGCAGGACATTGATGGTGATATTGGCGATGGCGCACAGCACCGCCGCGCCGGCGCCCCAGGCGAGCAGCCGGCGGCAGCGGCCGAGAATCTCACCGGCCTCGGCGCCGATCTCCGTCTGGAACGGCAGCACGACCAGCAGAATGAAGGCGATGCCGCCGATCTCCGCCGCCTGTGCGAACAGCGCGACGAATCTCAGAACGACATCGAGGAAGCCGAACAGATCGAAGAATAATTCCACTTGGATGAACCCTGGGGGTCTAAGGCGGGCCAACGACGTGTTAAGAAATCACCTGCTGAGAGAAGCACCTACACGGCTTTTCTGTCCATTTCCATCGTGCGCCCGTCTTCCATCGCCTGCTTGGCGCGGCGCCGGCGCAACTCCTGAAACTGCCAGGCCGCAAGACCGGGCAGACCGATCGCCAGCTCTCGGATTCGCTTGGTCAATGACAGGGAGATGGCGACGTCCGACGGGATGCCGAACAGGGCGGCCAGAACGACGAAGCCACCTTCCTGCACCCCAACCGCGCCGGGAACGAAAAACGCGACACTGCGAATCGCCTAGCCCAGGCTCTCGATCACCAGCGCCTGGCCCGGCCCGAGCGGAAAGCCCAGCGCCCAGGCCCCGATCATCACCTCGCCGGCGCCCAGCGACCAGGCGCCCATATGATATACGCCCGCGCGCAGCAGCTTCCGGCGCAGCTGATAGATCCGCGCCAGAGCCAGGTCGAGGCCGGCGATGCCTTCCAGCCTGTTCCAGCCCATCCTGTCGGCGATGGCCAGCAGCAGCTTTTCGAACAGGCGGACGCCGCCCCAGCGCTGGGCGAAGACCAGCAGCACGGCCAGCAGCAGGGCCATTCCGAACGCAAGCTCGGCCCAGCGGCCCACATCGCCGGGATCGGCCAGGGCGAAGATCAGCCCAAGCCCGATCAGGGTGAACAGTGCCTGGGTCAGGGTTTCGATGGTCAGGTCGGCGATGATCGAGGCGCCGGCGGTGGGCAGCGACATGCGCCCGGCCGCCAGCAGCCGCCCGTTGACGATCGACCCGCCGACCTGCGCCACCGGCAGCAGATGGTCGATGGATTCGCGGATCCAGCGCAAGGTGAAGACATCGATCAATCCCGGCCGCCGGCTGGGTTCGACGCTGGCTAACAGCACGTTCCAGGCAAGGGCGCAGAAGGCGAGCTGCCCGACATGCACCGCGACGATCCCGATAAGGCCGATGCCGACGCCGGTCACCTCATCCCAAATCCGGGCGAAGCCGAGATCGGCGATCGCCAGGAACAGGGCGAGGCCGAAGATCGCGGCGAAGACGAAGCCGAGACCGAGGGAGCCGATGCGGAACGAGAATCGAGAGGCGCGGGGCGTATCCATGCGCCTCCCTTTACCCGTGTATAGGGTCACGGGATAGAGGCGCGGCTATTCGTCCGTGATCGTCGTTGCCGTGTCGGGCAGGCGGATTTCGTGCCCCATTTCCTCGGCGGCCTCCAGCTCCTGCCTGCGTCTCTTGATGTCCTTGGGCTCGATCATGCGGATGAAGATCAGCACGATCAGGCCAAGGACGACGGCCATAATACCCAGCCGGTACTGGCCGAGACCGAAGACGATTCCGAGGCCTCCGGCCAGCCAGACGCCGGCTCCGGTGGTCAGCCCATGGACCCTGTGCTGCCCGCGCACGATCGCGCCGGCGCCCAGGAACGACATGCCGGTGATGATGCCCTGCAGGATACGGGTCGCGTCGGGATTGCCGCCGGCGCCCTGGCCCAGCTCGCTGAAATAGATTTCCAGCGCCATGATCGACATCATCGCGCTCGCGAGGGCGAAGATCATATGGGTCCTCAGGCCCGCCGGCTTGCGCAGCCACTCGCGGTCCAGCCCGATGGCGCCGCCTGCCGCCAGCGCCGCGGCCAGACGTTCGATGATTTCCAGCCAACTGAAATGCATGTCGCCCATGGGGATGAAACTAGCCAGACAAGACGTCGTTCGCCAATGCCCATGTGAAGCGAGACTTGTTCTTACGCGCGGACGCGGCTACCGGTATTCCCATGACTGTTTCGCAGACAGGCGCTGGCGCGATCGCCCAGCCGCCGATCATCGCAGCACCGACGAAGGACGCGACCGGAGAGAATTTCCCGGTCGGCTCTTGGCTGTTGCCCAAGCATCTGCGCCGCCATGTCGCCGCCTATTACACCTTCGCCCGCTCGGCCGACGACATCGCCGACTCCCCGACTCTGAGCCGTGAGCAAAAGATCGCGGGCTTGGGGGCGATGGAAACGGCGCTCGACCGCGGCGGTGACGACCGGGTCGATCCGATCCGCGCTTCGATCGCCGAAACCGGGTTCGGGCTGGATGAATGCCGCGGCTTGCTGGTCGCCTTCAACCGCGACGCCCGCAACCAGAGCTGCGAGACCTGGGACGAGTTGATCGATTACTGCCGCTATTCGGCCTATCCGGTCGGGCGCTATCTGCTGCTGATCCATGGCGAAAACCCGGACACGCTGGTGCCCGGCGATGCGCTCTGCGCCGCTTTCCAGATCCTGAACCATCTCCAGGATTGCGGTGACGATTTCCGCAACCTGAACCGCCTCTATGTCCCGCGACGCTGGATCGAGGCGGCCGGCGGGGTCGGGCGCTTCTTCGATCCGGCAGAGGCCGCGCTGCGCCGTCCGGTCCTCGACCGCTGCCTGGACGGCGCCGACCGGCTGATCGAGATCGCCTCGCTGCTGCCGGGCCGGCTCAAGTCACGCGGGCTGAAGGCCGAGGTCGCGGTGATGCTCTCGCTCGTCAAGGCCCTGGCCGAGCGGTTGCGCAACGGCGATCCGCTTGAGATGCGGGTCAAGCTGACCAAGGGCGACTTCGCACGCGCTTTGTTGCCGGGCTTCAGGGTCCTCGCCGGCTTGGGCGCGCCCAAGCCCACCGCCGATACGGCGCTGGTTTCCGCAGCCGTTGCCCGCGCGGGCTCGTCCTTCACCAAGGGCATGCAGATCCTGCCCAAGGCACGGCGGCGGGCGATGTATGCGCTCTACGGCTTCTGCCGGGCGGTCGACGATATCGCCGATGCGCCGGCGTCGATCGAGGACAAGCGGGCCGAGCTCGATGGCTGGCGGGTCGAGCTCGACGCCATCTATGAAGGAAACGGCAATTACGCGCTGGGGCGGGAGCTGACCGACGCGGTGCGCCGCTACAACCTGCCGCGCGAGGAGTTCGACCTGATCCTGGAAGGGATGCTGATCGACGCCGCGCCGTCGGTGCGGATCGCCGACCGCCAGGCGCTATCCGATTATGCCCGCCGTGTCGCCGGCGCGGTCGGGGTGCTGTCCTGCCAGATCTTCGGCGCGCCAGGGTCTGAGGCCAAGACATTCGCCATCTATCTCGGCGAGACCCTGCAGGTGACCAACATCCTGCGCGACGTCGACGAGGATGCCGCGATCGACCGGCTCTACCTGCCGCTCGACATGATCCGCGCCGCCGGCATCCCGGCCGATCAGGATGTCAAAGCCATCGCCGCCGATCCGCGCATCGCCGGCATCTGCGAGCATCTGGCCGCCGAGGTCAGCGAGATGTATCGCCGCGTTCCGGAGTTCATGCCGGCCTGGTACCGCAAGGAGCTGCGCTCCGCCCGGATCATGCAGACCGCTTATGGGCTGATCTTCGAGAAGCTCAAGGCGCGCGGCTGGCGCAGCCGGGGTGCGCGGCCGCGGCTCAGCAAGCGCGAAGCGTTCTCCACGATACTCACCAATCTGCGATGACCGTTCATATTGTCGGGGCCGGCCTATCCGGTCTGGCGGCGGCGGTGGCGCTCGCCGACAAGGGACAGCGGGTCGTCGTCTACGAGGCCGCCGCCCAGGCCGGCGGACGCTGCCGCTCCTACCACGACAAGGAGATCGACCGGACCATCGATAACGGCAACCATCTGGTCCTGTCGGGCAATCCATGCGTCCAGCGCTATCTCAAGCTGGTCGGGGCGACGGACCGGCTGGTCGGGCCCGAGGGCGACGGGTTCCATTTCCTGGACCTGACGAAGAACCATCGTTTCACCGTGCGGCCCAATCGGGGGCCGATCCCCTGGTGGGTCGCCTCGCCGTCGCGCCGCGTTCCCGGCACCGGCTGGCTCGACTATCTGTTCGCCGCCCGGCTGGCCTTCGCCCGTCCTGGCGCGTCGGTCGCCGACGTGCTGCCGCATGACGAGCTCTATCGCATCTTGTGGGAACCGCTGGCGGTCTCCGCGCTCAACACGCCGGTCGACGAGGCCTCGGCGCAGGGCTTCTGGAAGGTGGTCGCCAAGACGCTGGCCAAGGGCGGCCGCTTCTCCCGCCCGCTGATCGCCCGCGAGACGCTGGCCGACACATTCGTGACGCCGGGTGTCGCCTTCCTGACCGCACGCGGCGGCGAGATCAGGCTTGGCACGCGGATCAAGCGGCTGGACTATTCGGAGGGAAAGGTCGCCGGCCTGGCCTCGGACAGTGCCGAGGAGGAGTGGGAAGAGGGTGACAAGGTCATCGTCGCAGCGCCGCCGGCCATCGCCGAGCGTCTGGTGCGGCATCTGGAGACGCCCGGCGCCGACGAGCCGATCGTCAACGCCCATTTCGCCACCGGCGACCCGTCGGGAACACCCCTGGAAGTCGTCGCCATCGTCGGCGGCGCGGCGCAATGGGTGTTCCGCCGCCCGGGCCTTGCCAGCGTCACGGTCAGCGCCGCCCGCGCGATGGTGGACGAGCCCGCCGAAGCGCTCGCGCCCAGGCTCTGGGCAGACGTCGCGCGCGCCTTCCCGGCGCTGGGCGCGGCGATGCCG
Source organism: uncultured Rhodospirillales bacterium (assembly GCA_964574305.1). Taxonomy (GTDB): domain Bacteria; phylum Pseudomonadota; class Alphaproteobacteria; order BOG-932; family Roseiterribacteraceae; genus BOG-932. The sequence continues at coordinate 6,793 of CAZNNJ010000119.1, forward strand.
CCCTATCGCATCATCAAGGAAACAAGCGCCCCGATCCGCCAGTCGCCGACCGACGAGGCGCTGCGGCCCGGATTAGCCACCCGATTCAGCAATCTGTGGTTGGCAGGCGACTGGACCCGGACGGGCCTGCCGGCGACTATCGAGGGCAGTTTGCAATCGGGTTTCGCCGCGGCCAAGGCGACGCTGGGGTAGGGGTCACTCCACCCCGTCGAACAGGGCCGTGCTCAGATAACGCTCGGCGAAGCTCGGGATGATGATGACGATGACTTTGCCCGCCATCTCCGGCCGGCTGCCGACCTCGATCGCCGCGGCGATCGCGGCACCCGAGGAGATGCCCACCGGCAGGCCTTCGACCTTGGCGGCGAGCCGCGCGGTCTCCATCGCCGTGTTGTTCGAAATGCGGATGACTTCGTCGATCAGTTCGGTCTTGAGGATCGGCGGAATGAAGCCCGCGCCGATGCCCTGGATCTTGTGCGGGCCGGGAACGCCGCCCGACAGGACCGGGCTGTCCTCGGGCTCGACCGCGACGGCGCGGAAGGACGGCTTGCGCGGCTTGATCACCTCGGCCACGCCGGTCAGCGTGCCGCCGGTGCCAACACCCGAGATCAGCATGTCGACGCGGCCGGCCGTATCGGTCCAGATCTCTTCGGCGGTGGTCTTGCGATGGATCGCCGGGTTGGCGCTGTTAGCGAATTGCTGCGGCATGAAGCTGTCGGGAATTTCCTTGAGCAGCGCCTCGGCGCGGGCGATGGCGCCCTTCATGCCGGCCGATGCCGGGGTCAGCTCGGTCTTGGCGCCGAGCAGCAGCAGCATCTTGCGCCGCTCCAGCGACATGCTCTCCGGCATCGTCAGGATCAGGCGATAGCCCTTGGCAGCGCAGACGAAAGCCAGCGCGATGCCGGTATTGCCCGAGGTCGGCTCGATGATGGTGGTGTTGGGCCCGATCTTGCCGGCGGCCTCGGCCGCCTCGATCATGGCGAGGCCGATACGGTCCTTGACGCTGGCGAGCGGGTTGAAGAATTCGAGCTTGGCGATGAGCTCGGCCTCGACACCGCTGCGCGCCTCGAGCTTGTGCAGGCGCACCAGCGGGGTCGCACCGATCGTGTCGAGGATGCTGTCGTAAATCCGACCGCGGAATTCCGGCTTGTGGGTTGCATCGCTCGCCATTATTCCCCTCGCTGAACCTGTTGAATTTCCGGAACTACGAACTCCGACAGGATATAAGCGCGGGCTAACGGCTTGTCGATACGGCCCGAATTCGCCGGAACGATATTCGGGCCGATACGAGGATTAGATCGAAAAGTCGGCGGTGTTGGCGGCGACGCTGTCGATGCCGGTTTCGCGGGCCCGCATGCACAGATCCTCGATCGTGATCTTCTCCAGCTCCTTGGTCCAGGTCGCGATCAGATCCATGCACAGCGGCCGGACGATTTCCTGGCCCAAGGGCGAGCCGGGCGGGATGTCGAAGGGGTCGCCGGTCGCCTCGGTGCTGCGGACGGCCTCGGCGATCTCCGCCAGCGTGATCTTCCGGCGTTCCCGCGCCAGGCGGTATCCGCCGCGCGGGCCGCGCACGCCGTCGAGAATTCCCGCACGGACGAGCTGCTGCAGCACCGGCTCGAGATAGCGGCGGGGAATGCCCTGCCGGCTGTTGATCTCGCGGCTCTGCACCGGCTGGGCGCCGGAATTATAGGCGATATCGAGAACCGCCTCGATCGCGAACATCAGTTTTTTCGAGAGACGTAGCATCAGTTATACACCGGTTTTTCCAAGTCCAGTCGATCCGAACCCCCCATCGCCGCGCGCCGTTTCCGGCAGGGAGTCCACCTCGTCCCAACGAATTTGCAACACGGGCGCAACTATTAACTGTGCAATCCGGGACTTTGGTTCCACACAAAAGTCGATTTCACCGAAATTAATCAGGATAACCTTGATCTCCCCGCGATAGTCGGCATCGATCGTGCCGGGACTGTTCAGAACGGTGACGCCGTGCTTGGCCGCCAGGCCGGAGCGCGGCCGCACCTGGGCCTCGAAACCGACGGGCAGCGCCACCGCGATTCCCGTCGGCACCATGGCGCGCTTTCCGGGGGCGATCGACATCGGCTCGGAAATCGCGGCCATCAGGTCAAGGCCGGCGGCGTGCTCGGTCGCGTAGCCGGGAAGGTCGAGATCGGTGCCATGCGGCAAACGAACGATGGGGACAGCAGTCATGCCGATCGGGCCAACCCGTTTGATTGTTCATCCCTGGGTGACGCCGAAAGATGTTCGGCTATCGCGGCGGCGAGACGCGCACCGACTTCTTGCTTCGAGGCACGGGGCCAAAGCTCCGTTCCTACCGACGTCACCAGCGTTATAGTATTATACTTACTGCCGAAGACCGTAGAATCCTGCGTCGCCGCGTTGGCGACGATCCAGTCGCATCCCTTGGTCTTCAGCTTGGCCTTGGCGTTCTCGATCAGGTTCTCGGTCTCAAGCGCGAAACCGACCACCAGAGAGGGGCGCCGGGAGCCGGGCAGGGAGAGGGTCGCCAGGATATCCGGCGTCTGCACCAGATGGATTTCGGGCGCCGCGGCGCCCGGCTTCTTCTTGATCTTCCGCGTTGCCGGGTCGGCCGGGCGCCAGTCCGAGACCGCGGCGGCGCAGACGGCGGCATCGACTGGCAGGGCGGCCCGGCAGGCCGCCAGCATCTCATCGGCGCTCTCGACCGGCACCAGGGTCACGCCGGGCGGCGCCGGCTCCTGGGTCGGGCCCGAGACCAGGATCGTCTCGGCCCCCAGCCGGGCGCAGGCGGCGGCGATGGCATGGCCCTGCTTGCCGGAGGAACGGTTGCTGATGAAGCGCACCGGATCGATCGCTTCCTGGGTCGGCCCGCTGGTTATCAGGATGCGCCGACCAACCAGGGGGCCGGAGAGGGCCCCAGCGGCGAAATGGCCGGCGATGGCGGCCAATATCTCTGCCGGCTCGGCCATCCGGCCCATGCCGAACTCGCCGCAGGCCATCGGTCCCGGATCGGGTCCCACCTTGGTCACGCCGCGGCTTTCCAGCGTCGCGATATTGGCGACGGTCGCCGGATGCTCCCACATCCGCACATTCATTGCCGGCGCGATCAGGATCGGCTTGTTCGCCGCCAGCAGCATGGTCGAGGCCAGGTCGTCGGCAAGGCCGTTGGCCATCTTGGCGATCAGGTCGGCGCTGGCCGGGGCGATGACGATCAGGTCGGCCTCGCGCGACAGGCGGATATGGCCCATCTCCGCCTCGTCGGTCAGCGACCACAGATCGGTATAGACCTTGTCCTCGGTCAGCGCGCCGACGCTGAGCGCGGTGACGAACTCGGCCCCCGCCTTGGTCAGCACCGCACGCACCGACGCGCCGGATTTGCGCAGGAGTCGGATCAACTCCAGCGCCTTATAGGCTGCGATCCCGCCGGAGATGACCAGCAGGATTCGCCGCGATGCCAGTTCGGCCAGGGGCTCGCCAGACAGTAGCTCACCAGACAGGGACTCGGCGTCGCTCACCGGTCAGATCCGCCGCGCATGATGGATGGCGGCGATTCCCGCCGACAGGTTGCGGTAGGCGTTGAACGCGAACCCGGCCTGCTCCATCCGCCCGATCAAGGCCTCCTGATCGGGGAAACGCCGGATGCTTTCGACCAGATAGACATAGGAGTCGCGGTCCTTGGCCACGATCTCGCCCAGGCGCGGGATGACGGTGTCGGAATAGCTGTCATAGAGCCGCCGCAGCGGCGCGACCGCCACCCGGCTGAATTCCAGGCAGAAGAAGCGGCCGCCCGGCTTCAGCACCCGCCGCGCCTCGCTGAGCGCGGCATCGATATCGGTGACGTTCCTGAGGCCGAAAGCGATCGTGTAGGCGTCGAAGCTGCGGTCCGGGAAGGGCAGGCATTCGGCATTGCCGACCGCCCATGACATGCCGGCGACCCGGCCGCGATCGATCGCCCGGTCGCGCCCGTTGCTCAGCATCGCCTCGTTGATATCACACAGCAGGGCCGGCCCGCCGCCCGCCTTGCGCCAACCCGCGGCGATGTCGCCTGTGCCGGCGGCGACATCCAGCAGCGTCTCGTGCGG
>CAZNNJ010000120.1:0-10803 GCA_964574305.1 uncultured Rhodospirillales bacterium
GGCAGCAGGCCGCATTCCAGGGCCGAGACGGCCATGCCGGCCGGCGTGTGGGTGTGGATGACGCAGTTCACGTCGGCGCGGGCCTTATGCATTGCGCCATGGATCACGAAGCCGGCCTGGTTGACGCCGCCGCCCGATCCCGCCGCCACCACGTTCCCGTCCATGTCGATCTTCACGATGCTGGAGGCGGTGACCTCGTCATAGAGCAGGCCCAGCGGGTTGATCAGCAGATGCTCCGGCTCGCCCGGCACCCGTGCGGTCACATTGTTCCCCAGCATGTCGGTCATGCCGTAGAGATCGACCAGCCGGCAGCAGGCGGCGAGGTCGACCCGCGCCTGCCATTCCTCGGGGCTGATCTCAGCCATTCTTCGCCATCACGCGCGCGGTCAGGGCGGTGGCGATCAGGCCGCCCGCCGTCGTCGGGTCCAGCGTATCGCTGACCGGGATCGCATCGGTGCCGAGGCGGGAGCGGACCTCGGCCATCAGCGCGTCCGGATCGTCGGTCTCCAGCTCATAGAGCGCCAGATAGGTCCAGCCCGGATTGCCCTGGCCCGTCGCGTCAGTGAGGGCGAAGCGCTGGGCGGAGACGAAGCCCGGCACCGCCAGCAAGTCGGGGACGTGGCGCTCGTCATACCAGCGGTTGAACTCGTCCTCGCGGCCCGCGACCGGGTTGGTGAAGGCGAGCAGGTGATGCTTGGCCACGATGCCTCCTGGGGCCATCAGGCCAGCTTCAAGGCGCCGAAGCTGGCGGCGTCGTTGCGGGACAGCACCTTCACCTCGGTGAAATGGTCGAACGTCTCGTCGGCGAACTCGCGCCCGACGCCCGAGGCCTTGAAGCCGCCGAAGGGCAGGCCGACATCGCCGGCGATGGCGTTCAGCCCGACACTGCCGGTGCGCAAGGCTCGCGCCACCCGCTCGACCCGGTCCATGTCGGCGCCGAACACCGCGCCGGAGAGGCCGTAGACATTGTCGTTCGCCATCGCGATGGCGTCTTCCTCGGTGTCATAGGGGATAGCGCAGAGGACCGGGCCGAAAATCTCCTCGCGCGCGATGCGCATATCGTTGCTCACATCGGCGAACAGGGTGGGCTCGACATACCAGCCGTCCTGCCTGTCGCGCGGCCGCGCGCCGCCCCGCACGATGCGGGCGCCTTCGGCGACGCCGGATGCGATATAGTCCTCGACCCGGCGCAGCTGCCGTTCGGCCACCAGCGGGCCGACGATCGTATCGGGGTCGCGCGGGTCGCCCATCTTCAGCCGGCTGATCGCCGCGCTCAGGCTGTCGATGAACTCGCCGTAACGTGACCGGGGCACCAGCACGCGGGTCAGCGCGGCGCAGGCCTGGCCGCTATAGGCCATGCAGCCCAGGCTGACGAAGGTCGATGTCGTCTCGGCGTCGGCGTCGTCCAGCACGATGGCGGCCGATTTGCCGCCCAGCTCCAGGGTGACGCGCTTGATCGCCGCGCCGCAGATCTGGCCGATCTCCCGCCCGGCCGCCGGGCTGCCGGTGAAGGAGACCTTGTCCACGCCGGGATGGGAGACGAGATGCCGCCCCGCGTCACGCCCCGCCGGCAGGATGCTCAGCACGCCCGGCGGCAGGCCGGCGCGCTCGAACGCCTCGGCCATCGCCATGCTGGTGAGCGGGGTCTCAGGCGCCGGTTTCAGCACGACCGTGCAGCCGGCCGCCAGCGCCGGCGCCGCCTTGCCCATAAGCTGCAGCAGCGGGCCGTTCCAGGCGGTGATGCCGGCGACGACGCCGACCGGCTCGCGCAGGATCGTGCCGCGATTGCCGAACACGCCGTTGCGCGCTTCCTCGAACGGATAGCGCTCGGCGGCTTCGATATAGAAATCCAGCACAGCCAGCGCCGAGCCGCCGGAATTGACCGCGATGGCGACCCCGCTCTCCCGCGTCGACAGCAGGTTCAGCGCATCCAGCCGCCCGGCCAGATCGTCGCGCACGCGCCGCAGGACCGCCAGCCGCTCCGCCAGCGCCATGCGCGGCCATGGGCCACCGTCGAAGGCTGTTCGGGCCTCCGCCACTGCCCGGTCGATATCGGCCTCCACCGCCTCCGGCGCCGATCCGACGACCTCTCCGGTGGCCGGCGAATGCACGACGAGGCGGGCGTCGCTCGCCGGCTCGACCCAGCGGCTGCCGATGAAAAGCTGCGCGTAATCCGTCATGCTGCGTCCTCCCCGATCACGCCAGCTTTGACTGGCTCCGACTGTTTGCGCGGGAGACTATAAGCTATGGCATCATAGCGAAATACTGCTCATCGATTGAACCGGAACATATGAGCTGCTGCCGGTTTCGCGGACATCCAGGTCCCGAGCCGCCTGCGCTACGCTGACACCCCGCTCCCTGACCAGGCGCACAGCCTCGAGCTTGAACTCACACCCGAACTTCCATCGTTGCATGCCCTACTTCCGGCTTCGTGAAAAACACCCTATCTCGGTGTCCACGAAACCGGCAGCAGCTCAAGACAGCCTATTTGATCTTGAGTTCGACGCGCGAATGCCCCGCGTTCGCCGCGGCCGCAAGATCGCCCGCCAGGAACAGGCGCGCGGGGTCCACGCTGCCGCCTGCCAGCAGCGCGTCGTGGATCGCCTTGGCGCGCGCTTGGCCCAGCGTGGCGAGTTCGGCGTTGGCGGGGGCGAAGGCGATGCGCAACTGGTCGCGCAACCAGGCAGTTTCGAGCATCTGGCGGCGATCGCCCTCGTCGAGATCGGCCTTGTCGCTCGCCGTCTTGAGCGCATCGGGCGTGAAGTCGGGATAGGCGGGCTTCTTGCCCAGCTTTTTCTTGTACAGTTTTTCCAGGTCGTCATGCTGGTCGTCGGCATCCAGCTTCGCGAAGGCGCCGTCGCCCACTGCCTGAGAGTCGCCCATCGCCTGAGCGTCGATTGTCGCGTCGGCGATGGCGAGAGCGTCTTCCCGGATGCCGGGTGCGGCGGGGATGTCGAGCTGCAGTTCCGGCCGGTCGGTCAGCGCCTTGGCGAGCGCACCGAGCGCGTCACCCGATCCGGCGGGTAATGCAGCCGAGCCCGGCGTGAAATCCACGAACTGCGCCTCCTCCGCGCCGGCGAACAGCGCGCCGATCGCGCGGAACGGTGCGGTAACCGCCTTTTCGATGACATTGCCCACGACCTTCCAGACGATCGGCCAAATGCTGAATTGCGGGTCGTCGAGCGAGCCGGTCACGGGCAGGCTGAGGTCGATCACGCCATTCTTGTCCTTGAGCAGCGCCGTGGCGAGGCGGACCGGCAGCGGCACGGCGTCCTTGCTGTCGGTCGCCTGGCCCCATTCGAGCTGGTCGACGATGACGTGATGGTCCGCTTGCAGCGCGCGATGGACGATCTTGTAGCTGAGTTCGGTCGTCAGCTTGCCCTTGGCGATGGCATAGCCGGCATAGCGGCCCGAATAGGGATTGAACACCGGCAATTCGATGTTGCGGAAGGCGAGATGCATATCGGTCTTCTGGTCATAGCCCAGCGGATCCATCTTGCCGTTGATGGTTACGGGCGAATACTGGTCGATCACCTGGCCCGAAAGGTTGATGGTTGCGGCCTCGCCGGGCCGGCTGGAGATATTGGTGATCGAGCCCTTCAAGGCTTTGATGCGCGCTTGGAAATTGGGCTGAATCGAATAATCGGCGAAGCTCATCGTGCCGTCGGCGATGTCCAGCCGTTTCAGCCGGACTGCCAAGGCGGGTGCCGGCTTGTCGAGTGCGGCTGGGGCTGACGCGGGGCGGGCTCGCGTCGCCGCCCGTGCTTTCGGCGCGGATGGCGCGGTGAAGGACTGGAAATTGAAACGACGCCCAGCCAGCACCGCGACACTGCCGACCGGGCGCGACAGTTTCGCGCGCGCAATGGTCAGAGTGCTGCGACGATAGTTGATGCCGTCCAGGGAAAAGGCGCGCCAGGCGAACAACTGGCTTTTGCCCGCCGCCTCGTACAAGTCGAAATCGTTCACCGCGGCCGCGCCGTCGAAACGTGCCGTTTGCAGATTGCCGCCTTCGACATGCAGCGTACCTGATGCGCTCGCCGTGCCGGACTTCATATTTAGTGCTGGAGGCAGCGGCAGATACGCGAGGAGCGGCTTGAGCGCGAGATCGGCGAGTTTGAAAGTCACGTCGGCTGTCGCGTTAGCCGGTATGACGGTGCCTTGCACACCGAGCGCGGCACGACCATCGACCTTGGCGTCGAACTGGAACGGCACCGGCTTGTCGAGGTCCGAGCTTGCACCGGTGATGGATAGCGCGATGGGCGTGACGGCGACGTGCGCGGCGGGTGCGACTGCCTGGTCCTCGAAATGCAGCGTCGTATCGTCGAGCGTGAAGGCGGCGAGGGCGAAGGCCCAGCCGGCCGTGGTTGCCGGCGGCATGGTTGTTGCCGGTGGCATGGTTGCCTGGGGCGTGGTTGCTTCTGGCGCAGTGGGCTGAGGTACGGAAGCCTGCATGTCCCCGTGGGGTATCAGATCCATCAAGCTCAGGCGTCCGTCACGCGCGCGGAGCAGGGGTAGATCGATGCCGCTTAGGGCAAGGCTGCCCGCGGTGAGCTTGCGCGCGGAATAGTCGAGCGCGACATCCTTGAGCGCCGCATGAGCCAGGCCGATGGCCTGGCCCGCGTCGGCGGAAGGGACAATCTGCAAGCCCTGAAGCGTGGTTTGCGGGATGCTTGCGCTGAACAACGCGGCGTTCTGGGCGTTCACAGAAAATTTGAGCTGCCCGATTCCGCTGTTGAGGCTTTCGAGCCTGAGCGTGCCACGGAAAAGATCTCTGCCGTCTACCGCGAGGTTCGTCAGCGTCAGGCTCGGCGCGGTCATATCGAGGTGCGGTCCTTCCTGCCCATTGGCAAAGTCATAGTGCAGGTCGACACCGATTTCCCCGCCGGCCAGCGCGATGGGCAGGTATTCGCCCGCCAGTTCCTGAATGCTCGCTGCCTGCAATCCGGTGACGGTCAGCCGTCCGCGCGAGGAGAGCGGCGCGATCGCGAGATCGCCCTGCCAGGCGAATTTCTCGCCACGCTCGCTTTGGGCATCGAAGGAGAAAGTGCCGCCCGCGGCGCTCTCGGTCTGAAAGTCGGTGAGGGTGAACGCGATCGGCGTGAGTGTTCTTTCGAGAAGCTGCACCTGGCTTTGGCCGGTATAGACGACCGAGCCCTGCATGACGGCAAGGGTGCCGATCCGTACCGCTGGGCTCGGGCCGGTCGAGTGCGTGCGCGGCTGCAGGTCGGCGAGGTTCAGCGTATGGTCGGGACGTACTGCCAAGTGCAGGAAGGGACGTTCCAGACGCACCTCGCGGAAATAGTAGGCATGCTGGAACAGCGAAAGAATCGAAAAGCCGACGTGCAAATGGCCGATCGCAACCATCGGATGCGCACCCTCCGGGATCTCGATGTCATCGATGTCGAGAGCGAAGGTGAGAGGGTTGAAGCGAATCTCGCCGAGACCGAGCTTCTTGTCGAGATTGGTCTGGGCCCAGGCAATCGCCTGGGAGCGGATGAGGCGGGGCGCGAGATAGAAGCCCGCCAGCGTGTAGAAAGCCATCAACAGCGCGACGGCAAATCCACTCCACGCCCAAACCCGCCACCGTTTTCCGCCGGTCATGCCACCCCTCCCATCGCGGCCATTTCTGGCCGGGTCCATGGATCAATCCTTTGTCATGCCCCCGCTATTGGGCAATTAGGTTCATGCTGGCGTTGATCTCGTCAACTTGCTTGTAAAGAAGAAAAGGCTTTTGATCTGGCGAGCCTCGACCATCTTGGGCTCGAGGAACTCCGTGATCGATGGCTTGAGCTCTATGGCAGGGCAGCACCAGCCGGATTCCGAACTCAATTCCTGATCCAGTGCCTCGGTTTCAAATTGCGGGAACAGGCGCTGGGCGGGTTGAAGCCGGCGATCAAAGGGCAACTTGCTCGGATGGCCAAAAATGGTCCCGCGGTATCCGCCGCCCAGTTCGGCCCCTAAACGCACCAGAGAATGACTTAATCTGCCGTAGCAACATTCTCTGCTAAGTATCTGAAATCATTTACTGACTGGCGGAGAGAGGGGGATTCGAACCCCCGAAACGGTCTCCCGTTTACACACTTTCCAGGCGTGCGCCTTCAACCACTCGGCCACCTCTCCCAGTCAGGCCGCACGGTAAAGCACGGGAGGGTGTCCGCATGCAACCGTTGCGGGGTAAATTTACCCTACTAAGCCCTCCCCCGTCTCGACGATCAGCCGGATGTCCTCAGGCCGGGACAGGCGGTGGTCGCCGTCCTTGACCAGGACGGTGCGCACGTCGCCGCTTTCCAGCGCGGCCGCGACCTTGAGCGCGATCTGCCAGGGCACATCGGGGTCGCGCTGGCCATGCAGCAGGCGGACCGGGCCGGTGAACGGCACCGGCTTGTCGAGCAGCAGGTGGCGGTTGCCATCCTCGACCAGCTTCAAGGTGATCGGCATCGGATCGCCATAGTCGGAGGGGCGGTAGAGCACCTTGTCGCGCAGCAGCGTCTCGCGCTGTTCGCCGGTCAGTTCCTCGCTCATCAGCCTTGTGGTGAAGTCGGGCGCGGCGGCGATGCCGACGATGGCCTTGACGCGCTCGGGACGGGCGCGGGCGAGCAGCAGGGCCATCCACCCGCCCATCGAGGAGCCGACGACGATCTGCGGGCCGGCGGTCGCGGCATCGAACACCGCCAGCGCATCGGCGAACCAGTCGCCGATCGTGCCGTCGGTGAAGCGGCCTTCCGACTGGCCGTGGCCGCTGTAATCGAGCCTCAGATAGGCCCGGCCGCGCGCCACTGCCGCCTGTTCCAGCGCCGTCGCCTTAGTGCCGGTCATGTCCGAGCCGAAGCCACCCAGGAAGACGACGCCAGGGGCGTTTCCGGCTGTGGCGCGATAGGCAAGGCGCGGCAGGCCAGGCCGCTCCAGGAATTTTAGCTGATTTTGGTCGTCGGTGCCCATGTCCCGCTCTGGTTCGGTCTCGTCCGCAGGGCTATAGACTATCGGGCCGCGGACGGCGATTCGTGAAATCGTTGGGCGGCCCGGGATCTCAAGTCCCGCCCGCAGCGCAGCCAGTGTTCCTATGCCCAGCGATCAAGCTTTCTCCAACGGCCCGCTGATCCACCCCGACGGGCGGCCGATCACGGTGCTGCAGGTGCTGCCGCGCCTGGTCGTGGGCGGGGCCGAGCGCGGGACGGTCGATGTCGCCGCGGCGATCCAGCGCGCCGGTGGCACGGCGCTCGTCGCGTCCGAGGGCGGGCCGATGGTGCATGAGCTGGAACGGGCCCATGCCAGGCACATCAAGCTGCCGCTGGCGCCGAAGAACCCGTTCACCGTCTGGCGCAACGCCGCGCGGCTGGCGCGGGTCATCCGCAAGCACAAGGTCGACATCGTCCATGCCCGCAGCCGCGCCCCGGCCTGGAGCGCACTGTGGGCGGCGCGGCGCACCGGCCCCCGTTTCATGACCACCTTCCACGACACCTATTCCGCCGAATCCGGCTGGAAGCGGCGCTACAATTCCGTGATGGCCAAGGGCCAGCGGGTAATCGCCATCTCCCAGTTCGTCGCCGATCACGTCCGCGAGCTCTACGCGCTGGGCGACAACGCGATCCGGGTCATCCCACGCGGTGTCGACCTCTCCAAGTTCGATCCGGCGCGGGTGCCGGCTGAGCGCAAGATCAAGCTTATCCATGACTGGAACCTGCCGGACGACCGCCCGATCGTGCTGATGCCGGCCCGGCTCAGCCGCAAGAAGGGTCATCTGGTCCTGGTCGAGGCGCTGGCCAAGCTGGGGCGCAAGGATATCTGCTGCGTGATGGTTGGCGACGACGGGCGCCAGACCAGCTATCGCGCCAGCCTGATCGAGATGATCCATGAATGCGACCTCGACGGTGTCGTCCGGCTGCTGCCGCAGACCCAGGACATGCCGGCGGCCTACAGCCTGGCCGCGGTGGTCGTGGCGCCGTCGATCAAGGCCGAGGGGTTCGGCCGGGTGCCGGTCGAGGCCCAGGCGATGGGCCGTCCGGTGATCGCCAGCGATGTCGGCGGCTTTCGCGAGACCATCGTCAACGGGCTGACCGGGTTGCTGGTTCCCCCCGGAGATAGCCAGCGCCTGTCGGTCGCGCTGGGCAGCGCGCTGGATCTCGGGGCGGACGACCGCGACGCCCTGGCGGTCGAGGCAATGGCCAACATCCAGGCCAGGTTCACCCGCGAGCATATGTGCGCGGCCACTCTGGATGTATACCGGGAGTTGATGTTCGCCACCCGGCCGGCCGCCGAGGCGGTTGGAATCGAGGTCGATTCCGCCCATACATAGACCATGGACGAACAGAACAGTTTCGGCGGCCGCGTCGCGCGGTACGCACGCGTGTCGACCGCCGTCGGGGGCCTCGCGGCCCGCATGGCGGGCGAGCGCTATCTCGGCATCAAGGTCGACCGCGATGCGCACGCCAAGGAGCTGAGGGCGGCGCTGGGGGGCTTGAAGGGACCGCTGATGAAGGTGGCGCAGCTGCTCGCCACCATCCCCGAGGCGATCCCCGACGAATATGTGGCCGAGCTGTCGAAGCTGCAGTCCAACGCCCCGCCGATGGGCTGGCCCTTCGTGCGCCGGCGCATGCAGGCCGAGCTGGGTCATGACTGGCAGTCGAAATTCGGCAGCTTCGAGCATGAGGCCGCGGCTGCCGCCTCGCTGGGCCAGGTTCATCGCGCCACCGGCCTCGACGGCAGGCGGCTGGCCTGCAAGCTGCAATATCCGGACATGGCCTCGGCGGTCGAGGCGGATCTCGGCCAGCTGAGGCTCATCCTCGGCATCTTCGAGCGCTACGACCGCGCCGTCTCGACCAAGAAGATCCACGAGGAGATCAGCGAGCGGCTGCGCGAGGAGCTGGACTATGCCCGCGAGGCCCAGAACATGGCGCTCTATGCCGACATTCTGAAGGACGAGCCGGGCGTGCATGTGCCCGCGCTGGTCCCGGACCTGTCGACCAGACGCCTGCTCACCATGGGCTGGCTGGAGGGCGAACGGATTCTGGATGTTGCCGAGCGCGATCCCGAGCTGACCGAGACGGTGGCGCTCAACATGTTCCGCGCCTGGTACATTCCGCTCTATCGCTATGGCGTGCTGCACGGCGACCCGCATCTGGGCAATTACAGCGCCCGGCCCGACGGCACGATCAACCTGATGGATTTCGGCTGCGTCCGCGTGTTCAAGGCACCCTTCATCAAGGGCGTGATCGACCTCTACCGCGCGGTCCAGAACGACGACGAGGAGCTGGCGGCCGAGGCCTACCGCACCTGGGGCTTCGGCAAGCTGACCAAGGAAGTGGTCGGCATCCTCAATATCTGGGCGAAGTTCATCTATGAGCCGCTGCTCGACGATCGCCCGCGGCTGATCGGCCAGGCCACCAACGGCATCTACGGCCGCGAGGTGGTGCACGAGGTCCATAAGGAGCTGGTGCGCGTCGGCGGCGTCGAGGTGCCGCGCGAATTCGTTTTCATGGACCGCGCCACGATGGGGCTGGGCTCGGTCTTCATCCATTTGAAGGCCGAGCTCAACTGGCACCGCCTGTTCGAGGAGCTGATCGCCGACTTCGACGCCGATGGGATGAGCAAGCGCCAGGCCAAGGTGCTGAAGAAGAACGGGATCGTGCTGGAGTAGCGCGCCGCTTTCGCCGCCCTCAGTGTTGTGTGCACACCGCCTTATGGACCTCCTGGGTCAGCGTTTCGACCCGTTCGGTCAGGGATTTGACGGTTTCGGTCAGCTCGGTGTTCTGGGCCATCATCTTGACCAGCAACTCCATCTGCTGAACGCTCATCGCCAATCGCTGTTCGCTGGCCTGGTGCAATTCCTCGCGATGCTGTGCGTCGGCGAGGGCGTTCGCCTTGTCGCGGTCCGCCTGCCGGGTTTGCGCCAGCAGGATCAGCGGCGCCGCATAGGCCGCCTGCGTGCTGAAGGCGAGGTTGAGCAGGATGAACGGGTAGACGTCGAAGCTGGTCAGGCCATAGACGTTGATCAGAATCCAGGCGGCGACGATGACGGTCTGGGCAATGAGAAAGAAGGGTGTTCCGAAAAAGCGGGCGAATGCCTCCGCCCGCAGGGCGAACCAATCGTCGCCGAAGACGCTCGTCAGGTGCAGGTGGGGCAAGTGGAATCGGTAAGCATATTGTTTGTCTGTTATAGCATTACTCACAGCGCCGCGTGCCGGATCAGTATCTATGGTCATGGCCCCTCGTCCTTTTACTAAGTTCGCCAGAGGTCACTTCAATATGGCCGGAATGGCTGAAAGTCCAGCCTCTACCGTACCCAATATTAGGGTGGCAGAAAAACCGCTCCATTATTAATGTCCTTGTTTTGGTTGCGCGGTTTGAGACTGGGGCCTAAACTCCACGGCACAAACAAGGGCGCCGGATAGGGGCCGATTGTGGTCGATGACGCAGATCTCACCGAATTGCTGAATGCCTTGAAGCGGACGCGCGCCGTCGACCGGACGCTGCATCGGCTGCAGGCGCGGCACGAGCTTTCCCTGCGTGGATTCCTGCTGGCGAACGGGCCGGCGCAGACGCCGCGCCAGGCGATTCCCGAACAGGACCTCGCCGAGCCGCTGGCGTAACGGCGAAGGCGGCCGGAAGCACAAACATGGATTCACAGGCAGGCGAATCCTGCACGATCCGCGCGCGGGAACTCCGAAATCAATTCTCCAGCCAGACCGCGATCGGCCGGTGCTCCGCCCCGCCCTTGCCCAATATCTCCGCCCCCACCTGGCTGAGAATGCAGACGAACCATCGTCGTGAGCCCACCGGCCACCCCCTTCCCCTTCGTGGCGAATG
>CAZNNJ010000121.1:0-378 GCA_964574305.1 uncultured Rhodospirillales bacterium
GCCCAGCTCGCGCTTCACGGCGGCGATTTCCTTCAGCGGCGCGACGTCGCCGATCATCGAATAGACGCCTTCGACGACGATCAGACGCTCACCCGGAGCGTCGCCCAGACGACGCAGGCGCTTGGCCAGGTCTTCGGGGTCGTTGTGGCGGAAGCGGATGACCTCGGCATGACCCAGACGCGAGCCGTCGTAGATCGAGGCGTGGCTGTCGGCGTCGAGGATCAGGTGGTCGCCGCGGCCGACCAGGGTCGACAGCACGCCCAGATTGGCCTGGTAGCCGGTCGTGAAGACCATGGCGTGCTTGCGGCCATAGAACTTGGCCAGTTCCTGCTCCTTAAGCGCGAGGTCTGCACGATTTTGCTGCTGGTATATTTCTAA
>CAZNNJ010000121.1:388-10774 GCA_964574305.1 uncultured Rhodospirillales bacterium
AGATAGTTGTTGGTGCCCAGCAGGATCGTCGGACGGCCTTCGACCACGCCTTCGGTCGGCGAGGTCACGGCGTCGAAGCGGACCTTGAACGGGTCGGCGCCGGCGTCCTGGATGGCCTTGTACGCATCGCGATAGGCCAGGTGCTTATCAAACAGCCCCATTAGTTAAGCCCTAGTCCGGAGATCGTTGATCAGTTTGGAGAGGTCGCCAGCGGTCTCGACAGAGGCCAGGCGATCGAGAGGAATGGAGATGTCGAAGGTGTCTTCGAGCTCCATGATGATGTTCATGAGGGCCAGGGAGTCCACGGCGAGGTCACGGCCGATGTGCGACTCGGAACGCACCTCGACAGGCCGTCCCAGAACCTTGCTTGCCGCTACCCCGATCTCGCGCAAGCTGAGATCCGTCACCGTATCCATTCTAAATCAAACCTCCGGGAGCCCCACCCGTGACACTACTGTAACGGCGAGTCTGTCAGATTTCCGCCTTATTTGAACTAGGCGCCGATATTTTCGAGCAGCCAGCCCTGTGTCCGATACCAATCGACGGTATGAGCAAACCCATCGATCAGGCCGAACACGCTGGGTACTCCCTCCGACATCGGAGCGCTAGATAGTGACCAATCGGCGTGAAGCAACTCCTTGACCTTGCCGGACCCGAACACCAAGGGGGTGTTCGAGGCGAAAGACCAAGCATCCGCAAGGGTTCCTGCCAGTCTCAAAGCACTGTCCGGAAGCCTTGCCAGGCGCGGGTTTGCGCCCATCACGGCCCCGGCGGCGCTCATGATTTCCGCCCAGGTGTAACCGTCACGCCGCACATCCGACAGCTCAACAAGTCCCGTTATCGGGTTTTTGCAGAAGTTCGCAAGCTTTGCCGCCGCGTCCTGGACGTGGATCATGGCCACGCGGGCGTCCGGCGACAGCACCGGCAGGAGCGGACTCTTGGCCGCCAGCTCGAACAGCGGCAGGGTCTCGGTGTCGCCCGGACCGTAGATCGCCGGAGGGCGAACGATCAGCGCCTCCGGAAAACTTTCCCGCACCGCGTCCTCGCCGGCGCGCTTGCTGGCGGCATAGTTCGAGAGGCTCGGCTCGCGAGCGGCCAGGCTTGAGACCAGGATGAACCGCGATCCCGCGGCCTTGGCCGCCAGGGCCGCGGCGCGGGCCCCGTCGCGATTGACGACGTTGAAGCCGTCCAGCGTGGCGGCCTTGATCAGGCCGGCCACGTGGATCACGACGTCGGCGCCGTGGGCCAGGCGATCCAGCGCGCCGGGGGTCTTCAGGTCCCCGGCGACGATCTCCAGTTCGATGTCGCGCCACAGAGGATGGACCGGGTCGCGGCGCACCAGGAGGCGGGGCGTCCAGCCGTCCCGGGCCAGGGCGCGGACCAGGTGACGGCCCAGGAAGCCCGTGGCCCCGGTGACGGCGACGACAGGTTTAGTCACCGTAGGCGCCGGCCTGGTAGGCGACCTTGGCCTTCGACCGGCTGAGCTTGCCCGACGAGGTCTGGGGCAGGGCATGGGCGCCGACCAGCTTCACCTTGGCCTCGACGCCGTGGCGGGTGCGCAGCAGGGTGGCGACCTGTTCGACCAGGGCCGCGCGGCTGTCGGCGTCGCCGCCGCGGGCCTGGACCAGCACCACGATCTGGTCTTCGGGCTCGGCCGGGATGGCGAAGGCGCAGACGTCGCCGCTGCGCAGGCCCTCGATCTCGTGCTCGACCAACCATTCCAGGTCCTGCGGCCAGATATTCCGGCCGTTGGTGAGGATCAGGTCTTTGCTGCGCCCGGTCACCACCAGCGCGCCGTCCAGCAGGAAGCCCAGGTCGCCCGTGTCCAGCCAGCCATCGCCGGTCAGGACCCGGGCGGTTTCCTCGCGGCTGTTGAAATATTCCCGCATCAGGCTGGGGCCGCGGAACATGATGCGGCCGACCTCGCGGTCCGGCAGCATCTTCCCGTCCTGTCCCCGCACCTCGATCTCATGGCCGGGCAGAACCGGGCCGCAGAGAACGAAATCCCTGGTCCGGGCGTGGCCGTTCCCGTGTGTCGTCGGCACGGCACGCGCCTCCTGCTCCAGGAGGTCCAGGTCGATCGTGTCGGTCTCGATGCCGTTGTTCAGCGGCGCAAAGGTGATGCCCAGGGTCGCCTCGGCCATGCCATAGCTGGCGACGAAAGCCTCCTTGCGGAAGCCGTTACCCTTGAACGCCTCTGCGAAGCGCGCCAGCACGTTGGGGCGGACCATGTCGCCGCCGATGCCCGCGACCCGCCAGGTGGACAGGTCGAGATCTGCCAGCGCCCCGTCCTTCATGCGCCGCGCGCACAAATCGTAGCCGAAGGACGGGCTATAGGAGAGCGTGCCGCCGTTGCGGGCGATGATCGTCGGCCAGACCAGCGGCCGGCGGGCAAATTCGCGGGTCGCAATCAGGTCCAGCGGCACCTGCGTCGCGACCGGCGCCAGCAGGAACCCGACCAGCCCCATGTCGTGATAGAAGGGCAGCCACGAGACACAGCGGTCGCCCGCGCGAATGCGCAGCCCGTCGCGGGCGATGCCGCGCAGATTGGCCATCAGCGCCCGCTGCGTGACGGCGATGCCGGCCGGCGAGCGCGTGCTGCCGGAGGAGAACTGGAGGTAGGACAGGTTGTCCTGCCCGATCTCGGGCAGGTCCACGCCGTCTTCCGAGATGCCATCGAACAGGTCGAACGTGCCGATCATCCGTGGATCGAAATCTCCGGCGCTTTCCCGCACCATGTCCAGGAACGGCGCTGGCGACAGGATGGCCGCGGCCTTGGCCACGCCCAGCATGGCGCGGATATGCTCGACATAGCCCGCCCGTCCGCCGAACACGACCGGCAGCGGCATGGGCACGGCAACGAGCCCGGCATATTGGCAGGCGAAGAAGGCGCGCAGGAAATTGGCGTCGGTCTCGGCGATCAGGGCGACGCGGTCGCCCGCGACGAGGCCGGCGCGCAGCATCCGGCGTCCCATCGCGCGGGCCTGACCGCTCAGGTCCCGATAGGTTATCGCTTCGAGAAGGTCGCCGCGCGCCGAATAGAATTGGGCGCCCGCCGGGCCGATCGAAGCGTAATCCAACGCTTCAGGTAACGTAGAAAAATCCGCTGCTCTGAACTCTTGCTCCCCGGCCTGCACCGGAGCCTTATCTCGCGCCATATCCCTCAACAACCTCGTAACAAACATTCCTGGGCCCACAGCGAACACCCGAGTCGCCGATCCGAACAGCTGTGGGCGATTTCATCGATTCTCGGCTTGGGAACGGCCAGGCGTCCGCTCGGACGCTTAGGTACCTTCGATCTTTATACCGTTCCCTTCTTGCTTCTCTTCCGGACATTGGCGTCGATTCTGTGGCGAGAATCAAGCCAATCGCGCGGAAGACACGGTTATATAGTGTCGAATTGCGCGATCACGCCAGTGCGTCGCAACCGCGCGCAGCCCATCCGAAACGGATCGGATAATCCATCGGAAGCGTCCTTGATTGGATTTTTCCGCCAATTTCGCCGGCGTGCCGGCTACGTGCTATGGCTGCCCGCATCGGGACAGGTTGGGCATTTCCGCTAAGGCAGAGGTTATTGTGGAGACGAGCGAATCCGTCCGCCGGGCATCGGAGATCGAGGAAATCACCAATCTCTATGTCGTTCACCCGATCTCCAGCTTCCTGACGCCCCGCTTCGCCAGGCTGGGCGTCACGCCCAACGCCGTCTCGCTCATGGGCATGGGTTTCGGCATCCTGGCTGGCTTCGCCTATTACCATTACCGGGACCTGCGATGGGCGGTCGCCGGTTTCCTGCTGATGATCGCCTGGCACGTGATGGACGGAGCTGACGGCCAACTGGCGCGGCTCACCCGAGCGCAGTCCGAGCTGGGCAAAGTGCTGGATGGGATCTGCGACTACGTCACCTTCATCGCCGTCTATTCCGCGCTGGCGTCGGCACTGTCCCGCGATATCGGGGCACGGGCATGGGCGCTGGCCGTCGTCGCCGGCCTGTTTCATGCGGTCCAGTCCGCCGCGTATGAGGCGCAGCGTCAGGAATACGCCTTCTGGGGCCTGGACAAGATGTCGGCGAAGCTGGCGGTGCCGCCATCCGCCGGCCGGGTACCGGGGCCGATGGAGCGCCTCCACCGGCTTTATGTCGGCGCCCAGCTCCTGGTTTTGGGCCAAGCCATCGCGGTCCGCGACCGGCTAGCCCGGGCCATTGCCGCGGCCGGACCCGACCGCGCTGCCGCCGTCCGCGCGCGCTACCGCGAGATATTCGCCCCTTCCACCCGGCGCTGGTCGATCCTGTCGGCCAACTATCGGACCATCGGCATCTTCATCGGCGCCGCGAGCGGCCGGCCGCAATATTATTTCGTCTTCGAGATATTCGGTTTCAGCGCGATCCTGGTACTGCTGCTGGCCTATCAGCGGACGCGCTACCGGCTGCTGTTCGAGAACCTTCCCGGGTGATCTCACAGGCGCAGAAGCAAGGGATACCGCTCGAGCCAGCCTTTCTCCGAGACGCGCTTGTCGAACACCGGCCGTTTGCGGGTCGCGAATGCATAAGTCGGTGTCAGCCGCAGAGAGAACAGATCGTCCAGCCCCAACGGGGCGTTGAGGTCGATGGAATCGTCATCCGCCAGACGGGCGGCGACGGCGGTCGCCGTCTCCGGCCAATGGCGCATGGCGTCGGCGACCGACATGTAAGGGGCGTCGCCATTGCGGCGATGCATCCGGGCCTGGTTCTTCACCGACCAGTCGAACCCCGGTGCAAGTGAGCGGAGAAGCGCCTCGATCCCAAGATCGATCTTCGGATTCGGCCTTTTGTCGTCGAACCAGACAACATCCACGTCGCCTGACGGCATCCTCCTCGCATAGCCGTGAAGATGGTCCCACACCGCATCCCGGACAAAGCCGGCTCCGATCCAGCAATCGGGCAGGTCCAGGGACCGCACCGCGCGCAACGCATCCATCCGGACGGGGTCGTTTGCCAGCAACGCCACCAGGTCCGCATAAAAACGCATGGCGTTCCTAGGCTGCCGCCCGCCGGGTGAAATACCGCGTCGCCGCGATCAGCAGCAGCGGCGGCGCGACCGCGGCCAGCACCGGGCTCAGATCCAGCAACAGCCCGACCAGGCTGGTGATCTGCTGGGTCAACGAGAACACGATCCCAATCCCGACGCCGATCGCCAGGCGCTGCCCGCCGGTACGGACACGTGGCGGGCCGAACACGAAGGGCGTGGCGACCAGCACCATCGCCGCCATGGCAAGCGGGATGCCGACCTTGGTCCAGAAGGCCTGCTCCAGCCGCGCCGCCTGCTGGTTGTCTGCTTTCAGCGCGTGGATGTAACGGAACAGCTCGACCGGCGGCATGCTGTCCGGCGGCAGGATCAGCAGCCGGACCTGCCGGGGGCTGAGGAAGCTCGGCCAGTCGAGCTGGGCCATGCGCTCCGTGCGCTCCTCACCGTCGACCAGAAGGGTGCGGGTGACGTCGCGGAGCTGCCACGCGTCACCCGACGCGACCTTGGCCTTGTCGGCATGGATGAAGCTTTTCAGCTCGCCCGAATTGTCGAAGCCGTAAATGTCCAGGTCGCGCGGCTCGTCCTTCAGGTCCACCCAGCGGACATTCAGGTACTGGCCGTTGCCCTGGGCCCAGAAGCCGTTGCCGTTCTCGATCGTCGCTCCGACCGACATCTTGGACATGCGCTGCGCATCGGCCAGGCGCTGGCCGGTGGGAACGACGAACTCCGCGATCAGGAACAGCACCAGCACGACCGGCACGCCGATCTTCAAGACCGATCCGGCGATCTGGCGGCGGGAGATGCCGACCGACTGCATCGCGATCAGCTCGCTGTCGCTCGCCAGGTTGCCGAGCGCGAACAGCGTGCCCAGCAGCATCGCCACCGGAACGATACGCAGCAGGCGCAGCGGGGCGGTCAGCAGCACGAAGGCCAGCGCGTCGAGAACGCGGTAACCACCCTGGCCGACATCGCGCAGCTGATCGACGAATTCCAGCAGGCTGAACAGGGCGGTCAGGCCGAACGCGACGAGGAAGATGCTTCTGAGCGCCGCCAGCCCGATATAGCGGTCAAGCAGATTCATACTTGTCGGCATACCGCCTTGGCAGGAGGTCCGGCAAGCCGACTGTGATCAGCTTGATCAGCCTGCGCAGGCCCTTCGCCAGCTCGTCGGAATAGGCGGCAAAGGCCACGACCACGGCGAGCGAGGCCGGCACCCACCAGATGCCGGGCAGGGCGCCGATCGTGCCGTGCTGGACCCAGGTCCGGGCCGAGGTGCAGATCAGGTAATAGAAGGAATAGAGCAGGATCGCGGCGCCGATCTTGGAGTAGCGGCTCTGCCGCGGCTTGGCCCGGCTGAGCGGCACGCCCATCAGCCCCAGCAGCAAGGTCGAGATCGGCGTCGACAGGCGCCATTGCAGCTCGGCGATATCGTCGGGGTGATTGGACCGCGCCAGCGACAGCGTGCCGGCGGCGGTGGAGGCGTATTCCGGCGCCTTGACGCTGCGGTTGCCGGTCGGGACGGTCACTTCCTCGACGGACATCGCCGTGTCGTCGGGATGGCCCGCGGCCAGGAAATCGTAGACATGGGCGTCGTTCAGCAGCACGTCGGCCGAATCCTGTCCTGCCTCCTTCGGCTGCGAATGCGCATCCCGCGCATAGATGATGCGCGGATGGCCCTCATGCATCGTCCGCACGAAGATATTCCGCGCCGGGGTCTTCGGCCCGTCGCGATGCTCCACGAAGATCACCCGGTTGCCCTTGTCGCCGAGATAGAAAGTCCCGGCCTCCATATAGTCGACACTCAGCAGCGTCTCGGCCCGCTTCGTCAGCTCGTGCGACTGCTGATAGGCCCAGGGGCGGATGACGATCGACAGGACGGCGACGACAAGCGCCAGCGATCCCGCCAGCGTCACCACGATGCGCATCACCCGCGTCGGCGTCACGCCCAGCGCGAACATCGCCGTGAATTCGGAGTCGCTGTACAGCTTGCCGAATGCCAGCACGACCGAGATATAGAGCGAAACCGGGATCAGCACTTCCAGCGAGATCAGCGCCTTCAGGGCGACCAGCGCCGCGATCGTGTCGGCCGGCATCAGCCCGTTGACGGCGTCGTTCAGCAGATTGCCGGCGCTGTAGCTGGCGAACAGCGTCACCAGGACAGCCAGCATGACCGCCATCGTCCGGCCGATCTCGCGGATCAGATAGTTTCGGAAAATCACCGCCGGCCACCGCCGGCGCGCCGGCGCACGGCCGGTGCAAAATAGTCGTACTTGTTCATCCGATGCTGACCAGCCTCAGGTCCCGACAGCATGCATTGGGGCGCATGCCGGGTGTCGCTCGTGTTTGATATAATGTGCGCTGTCCAGCGCCGCGTCGAGCCCCAGGGTGCGCCTGATTGCGAAATCGCGGCGCAAACGTGCAAATCCGGCTCAGTAATATTTCATCCGCACACCCACGCCGTTGTCGCCGGGATGCAGCGTGAAGCGCACTTTGTCGAGGCCCGGCGGGCCGAAATAGAGGGTCGGATTGTTGGAAAAACCGTAGCCTTCGGTTGGAATGCCGAGCGCGCTGGTATTGAGATGGCCGTCCGCGTTCTCGTCATGGAACAGGGCGACCGCATAGGTGCCGGGCGCCGGCAGCAGGAAGCAGGCGGTGGTCGCGGGCAATGTCACCGGCACCGTCTGCCGCGCGATCTTGAACTTGCCGTCCAGGAAATGAGCGGCGTCGTCCGGGTAGATCGTGATCGTGACATTCCCCTTGGCCGACCGCATGCCGCTGACGCTGACATGAAGCACGCCCTGGTTCGCGGCAGGCGTGCCCTCGCAGGCGGCGTCTCCGTCGGCCCGCGCCGCCGGGCTGTCGACACACAACGCGGTGATCAGGCCGGCAATGGCGGCCATTCTTATGGTCGGTTTCAATTCTCGTCCCTCGGTCCGGGCGCCGATATAGCTTGTTTTCGCGGGGCAAGGGAGATAGGCCCCGTCGGGCAGGAAATCAGGAGGACGGATGCCGGGCGGGCAGGCGCGAGAGGTTGCGGTGTTCCGCCATAACCTGTTCAGGGTATCGGAGACCTTCATCACCCAGCAGGCGGGGCAGCTCAGCCGTTACCGCCCGCTCTATGTCGGCCGGCTGCGCCAGGGCGACGGCCCGGCGGGCGCGGACTCCCGGGTGCTCGGCGATCTCGGCGGCATCTGGAAATGGCCGCGTATCGGACTGCAGATGCTGAGCCGCGATCCCGAGCCTTATCTGCGGCTGCTGGCCGACCGGCGTCCGGCGCTGATCCACGCGCATTTCGGGGTCGAGGGCGTCTATGCCCTGCCGGTGGCGCGGCGGCTGGGCATACCCCTGGTCACGACCTTCCACGGCTTCGACGCCACGCTGTCGAAAGCCGCGCTGCTGACCTCGCCGGCCTGGGCGAACTATCCGCTGTTCCGCGATCGGCTGGCGCGCCAGGGCGACCTGTTCCTCTGCGCCTCGTCCTTTATCCGCGACCGGGTTCTCGCCATGGGCTTTCCGGAAGACCGGGCGCGCATCCACTATATCGGGGTCGATTGCGGCACGATCCGGCCGCGCGATCCGGCCGAGGAAACCAGGACCATCCTTCACGTCGCGCGCCTGGTCGAGGTCAAGGGCACGCGGCACCTGATCGGGGCCTTCGCCCGCGTGGCGCGGCGGCAGGCCGATATCGAGCTGGCGATCGTCGGCGACGGCCCGCTCAGGGCGGCGCTGCAAGCCCAGGCGGACTCGCTGGGCATCGGCGGCCGCGTGCGCTTCCTCGGCGCGCTGCCCTACGCCGACGTGCTGGGCCTGATGCGCAAGGCGGCGATGCTGGCCCTGCCCAGTGTCCGCACCTCCACCGGCCGGGTCGAGGGGCTGGGCATGGTGCTGCTGGAGGCAGCGGCGACGGGGGTGCCCACGATCGGTTCGCGCATCGGCGGCATCCCGGAGGGGGTGCTCGACGGCGAAACCGGCTTCCTGGTGCCCGAGCGTGACGAGGAAGGCCTCGCCGCGCGCATCGAGGCGCTCCTCGACGACCGCAACATGCGCCTCTCTATGGGGATGCGAGCGCGCGCCCTGGTCGAGGATAGGTTCGATCTTCGGCGGCAGACGGCGCTGCTCGAGGATTTTTACGACCAGGTGCGGGAACGATGACGCGCTCGGCCGTCGTGGTCGCCCACCCCGATGACGAGGCGCTGTGGCTGAGCTCGGTCCTCGGTTCGGCGGATCGGGTGGTGCTCTGTTTCGGCGATCTTTTCGAACGGCCGAAAATGTCCGAGGCGCGCCGTCGCGCCGTCGCGGCCCTGCCGCTGCCCGGCCTGATCGACCTGAAGCTGCCGGAGAGTGGTGGCGGCCTTTCGGTCGATTGGGCCCAGCCGCGCCTGACCGAGGCCGGGATAGCGCTCGCCGACCGCGCGGCCGAGAAGCGCTACACTGCGAATTTCGCGGTCCTGACCCATGAACTCCGCACCGTGCTCGCCGGCTGCGATGAGGTCTACACCCACAATCCGTGGGGCGAATACGGCCATGCCGAGCATATCCAGGTCCACCGCGCGGTCGCGGCCTTGCAGGGCGAGCTCGGCTATACCCTCTGGTTCTCGAATTATGTCGGCGCCGCCAGCTGGCTGCTGGCCCAGGAGATCGGCCGTCGGCCATGCTGGGCGGAACGCCGAACAGTCGTGCCCGACGCGGCGCTGGCGCGCAGGCTCAGGGACGTCTATCGCCGCTGCGGCGCCTGGACCTGGACACGCTGGCACCGCTGGCCGGATGCGGAAATCCTTTATGCTGTGCCGCCTAGCGGACCTTCCCGTACGCTCGCCGGCGAGACGCTTCTGGACGTGGCCGGCCTGCGTTGGTGGCCGCCGCCTTGGGGACCGGCCCGCCGCGTCCTTTGAAGATTTCAACGCAGCGTAGATCTCGTCTTTCAGACCCAGGTACTCCCCTTCCGGCCTTGAGCTTTCTTCCCGGCATCACGAATGTTAGAGGTGAGCCTAGAATTATCGTCATCGGACCTTCATGACCGACTCTCCTCCAGCGTCCCGGTTCAAAGATCTCGGCAGCGGCCTGCGGTTTCTCGGCCGCGCCCTCGGGTCGCGCTACAACCCGCTGCTGGCGCAGGTGGTCGTCACCCGGCGGTGCAATCTCGCCTGCGGCTACTGCAACGAATATGACGATTTCTCGCCGCCCGTTCCCACCAAGGAGCTGTTGGAGCGGGTCGATCATCTGGCGAAGCTGAAGACCGCCTCGATCACCTTCACCGGCGGAGAGCCGCTGCTGCATCCCGATCTCGACAAGATCATCGCTGCGGCGCGCGCCCACGGCATGATCGTTACGATCATCACCAACGGCTTCAAGCTGACCCGGAAATGGATCGACCGGTTCAACGCCG
>CAZNNJ010000122.1:0-10753 GCA_964574305.1 uncultured Rhodospirillales bacterium
AGGCATCGGCTTGTCGATTATCTGGCCCTTGCGGCTCTGCGCGGTGGCACGGCGACAACCCCGCTCATCTCCTCCGGCGGCGTGGTGCAGGTCTTCTCCGGCGCCACTTTAAGCGGCGTCACCGTCCAGTCCGGCGGCACGCTCATCTATGACGGCGGCGCCGTGATCGGGGCGAGCATCGGAAGCGGCGCGGTCGAGCAGATCGGCAATGGGGCCGCCGTCAGCGGCCTCAGGATTGCCAGCGGGGTCACGCTCGTCGTGTCGTCGGGAGCGACGGCGCAGAACATGGTTCTCGCTGGCGGCACCGAGGTCGTGAACTCCGGCGGCATCGCCAACACCGTTGCCTTCCGCGGGAACTCCGTTCTGACCCTGCAGGGCACGAAGAACGTGATCCTGGCGACCTCTGGCTTCGCGGCGACGGACGTCCTCAATTTCGTCAATATCGCCGTCAAGGGAACCAAGCTGTCTTTCACCGAGAACGCCGCGAAGACGAGCGGCGCTGACGGTGACCAACGGCACGTTCCAGGCGTCGATCACTCTGTTCGGCCAATATGCCGCCGCCGGCTTCAGCGCGAAGGCGGACGGCGCGGGGACGGATATCACCTATGCCAAGCCGCCGGCGGCCACGGCCGTGGACATCGCCACGCCCCATCACTGATGCGCGGACGACATACCCCGCCGGAACGACCTCAGTCGTCGTCCGGCGGGGTCATCTTCCGGGTGGCGTCGCGGAAACGGCTGCTCGGGACCGGCTGCACGATATGGGTGAAGGGCCTTGGCGCCTTCGAGAATTCGAAGAAGTCGCCCAGCGCATCCGCCCTGGCGTCGACGAAATCGCCCGGCGGAATGCGGCCGAGATCGAACACGGTCTCGACGAAGCGCAGCACGCTGCCGAAATCATGCTGCTTCATCGACACATAGCCCTTGGGCGTATAGGCCGACACCACCAGCAGCGGCACGCGGAAGCCGTATTCGTAATAGCCGTAAGTGGGGTCGACGGGCGGCCTCACATGGTCATACCAGCCGCCCCAATCGTCCCACAGGATCAGGATGACCGTGTCATTCCAGTAGGGGCTGTTGCCGACCGCATTGACGATCGAGGCGACCCAGGACGGCCCGCCCCCGTCATTGCCGACGGGGTGATCGGAATCCTGGCCGGTCGGTATGACCCAGCTGACCGCCTTGAGCGCGCCCTGGTCGATATCGTTCAGGATCTGCGGCGGCCAGAAGACGATGTCGCCGTTGGTCCAGTGCGGATCGGTGCAGCGGGGCGGCGATCCCGCCGGCTGGCAGAGATGGCCGATGGCGTCGGGCGCGGTCCAGATGCTTTCGGCCCCGATCGTATAATAGCGCCAGGAGATCGGGTGGCCGGGATCGTTGGGCGGCGCATCGAGCAGATCGGCCAGCGTCTGGTGCTCGAAGCAGGGATACATCTTCGCATTCGTGCTGCCTGACGGATCGACCAGGTCGACATAGGCCTTGGTCGGCGCGATGCATCCCGTTCCGGAGACGGTGTTGTCGGCGGCGAAAAGCGGGCTGTAGGCCTGCGGCTGGGAAGTGCCGCCGAACAGGAACTGGTGCGCCGGAAAGCTCGGCCCCTGGTTGCTCTGGAACATGCGGTTGGCGAAGCCGTAATTCCGCGCGATCTGGAAATAAGGCTCGACGTCGCTTGGCCGCACATAGTGGAAGGGTGCGTTCGCCGGGCATGGCCCGTAATAGGGAAAGCATCTGACCTGATCGGCCCCGTCCATCTTCCCGCCGTCATACATGGCGGTGAAGGCGAGGTGGCTGTGATCGAGGTCATAGCTTTCCTTGAGCGGGACCGGGTCGAGCTTGATGAGCTGTCCTTTGGAATCGACACCGAAATCGGCGACGTCCGCCAGCGGCAGATACAGGTTGAGGCCGTGGAAAAGATTGTCGACGGTGCGGTTCTCCTGAACGACGATCACGACATGCTTGATCTGCGGGATGCCCGCCGAGGCTCCGCCGGAAAGGCCGAGGACGAGCCCCAGGCCCGCCATGGCCCACAGGCCGGTAAGCACTTTCATCGTCATGGCTCCAGCCGATAGGCTGTGCCGTTATTGCCATTGTCGCCACCGGCCATGGTCGTGCCGTAAAGCAGCCCGTTGCTGCCCAGGATCGGCGGCGATCCGGGGCTGGCGCCGTCGAAGCAGCCGTGCAGCGCGCAGAAATTATAGACGAGGCTGTAATTCCCGGCCGGCGTCAGGCGAAAGACGGCGCCGTCAAAGAAAAGGCCGCCGGCGCTGACGGCGCCGTAGAAGCTGCCGTCCTTTGCGAGGATCAGCCCGTCGGTTGGCGTGGCGCCGTCGCTGCAGTTGGGCTTGGCGCAGAAGCTGTGAAGCGTGCGGAAGGCGCCGGCCGGGCTGATCTCGAAGACGGTCCCGTAGCCGTTGGCGCCCTTCAGCCTGGTGGTGCCGTAGAAATCGCCGTTCTGCCCCTCAACCAGCATGGCGGCCGGCTGCTGGCCGTTCGGGCATTTGTTGGCGCCGCAGAAGGAGTAGAGGATGGTGACGGTTCCCGCTGGCGTCATCCGGAACATCGTGCCGGCGTGGTTTTTCCCGCCCGCCAAGGTGGTGCCGTAGAAGTTGCCGTCCTTTCCGCGCACCAGCGCCCCGGGCGAGGCGCCGTCGGTGCAGCCGCTTTCGGCGCAGAAATCGTGCAGCACGCGGAAGGTGCCGCCGCTGTCGATCGTGAAGACGGTGCCGCCGCCATGGCTGCCGCCCGCCGCGGCGGTGCCGATCATGCCGCCGTTGCCGTCGAACAGCACCGATACCGGCTGGATGCCGTCGGCGCATTTGGCCAGGCTGCAGAATTTGTGAACCAGGGAGAATGCGCCCGAACTCGAAAGCCGGAAGACGGTGCCGCCGTCGGCCAGGCCGCCGGCGGCGGTCACGCCGTATACATTGCCGAAGGGGCCGCGGGTCAGATAGTTGCCCGGCCGCGCCCCGTCGCTGCAATGGACCTCCTGGCAGAAGCTATGCAGCGTGGTGAAGCCACCGCCGGTCGAGACGCGGAACAGGGTTCCGAGCTGCCTCTCGCCACCCGCCGATGCGGTGCCGTAGAACGCGCCGCCGACTTCGACCAATCGCGAAACCGGCGTTTCACCGTCGAGGCATTTGGTGCCCTGCGGCTGGGCGCAGAAGGCATGCAGCGTGGTCAGGCGCGCAGCCTCGGCGCCGCCGGTGGTAAGCAGCAAGAGCAGGACGATCGGGAAAACGATATAACGAAACATCGCGAATGGGCTCCGGCGGCTGGGACGCGCACGACCGCGGACACCCTCATCCACGCAGGCAGAGACCAAATCCAGCGGGATTAGGTTCCGTCAGCCAAGCTGATTTTTCACTCAGCTTTCACGCGGGCGCGCGGCGACTCCTGTCGTACTCGAATGCCATTAACTCCTCCCCGGCGGCCGATTAAGAATTTTAGCCACAGATTACGCAGATTTTCACAGATGTCTCCCGTCTCGCGCAGACACGTCCCCAATCGTCATTCCCGCGAAGGCCGGAATCCAGGAATCAAATCCTTAACGCAAAGGACGCGGAGGTTTCGCAGAGAACGCAGAGGAATACGGAATTACTCCGCGACCTCTGCGAAACCTCTGCGCCCTCCGCGTTAAAAATTCCTGCTTCTGACACTCCTGGATTCCCGCCTTCGCGGGAATGACGATCGGAAGTATGGGAGGGCGATGCAATCATTTCGGTATCGTAATATCCGCGACCAGGATTTCGTGGATCAGGCCTTTCTCCAGCGTGATCCGCTCGGCGACGTAGAAGCCGATCCTGTCCGGCTTCTTCTTGAGGTAGCCGTCATAAAGGATCCAGGCCGTGTCGCCCTCGACCGTCCAGCGGCGGTTGCGGATCGCGGAGATCACCTTGTGCGAATCCTCGGCCATCAGCCTGGCGCGGTTGCCGGGGACGAATTTGGGCGGCGTCCCGATATGGTGGCGGGAGACGTCGTCGGCGAGAAGCTGCTTCTCCGGCGGCAGGCTGTTCTCCTCGGCGTCGATATAGGTGGTGGCGACAGCAATGACACAATGTCTGCGCCGGTCCGACGCAGCCGGCTCATCCGGATGCGCGCGCAGCCAGTCCGAGCAGAAGACCGGGTCGTCATAGCGCTGATAGGCGGGATGCGGCATCGCCGCGTATGCGCCCGCGCCGAGCAGGTTCCCGGCGAGACTGAGCGACAAAACCAACCTGCCGGTTGTCATGGCCCCCTCCCCGACATGAATTCCCCGAATTATAACCCTGGACCGCAGGATGGGTAGAGCGCAGCGAAACCCATCATCAAGTGCGAAAGACGATGGGTTTCGCTGCGCTCTACCCATCCTTGCTACGAAACGAGAGGGACGAATGAGGCAACTTGCGATCGCGACCGCCATCTTGTGCATGTTTTCGGGCGCCTCCCAGGCCCAGCAGGTGAAGCCGTCCTGCACCGACAATTCCCGCCGCTGCATGATCGTCGCCGCCACATCCTATCTCGATGGGCTGGTCCATCACGACGGCTCCAAGGTTCTGTTCGCCCCCGATGTCGTCCGCACCGAGCAGGGGGTCGAGCGCGGCCGGGGCGAGGCGTTCCTGCGCGGCACGCTCGACAAGGAGCCGCCGATGCTGGGCCATGCCAATACCCGCTTCGTCACCGACCTGGAGACGCACCAGGTGGTCTATTTCACCCTGCTGCGCCTCGCCACCGACGAAAGCCGGCCAGCCCCTTCCCCGGGCGCCAAACCGCTGCCGCCGGTCACCGTCCACCTGGCCGAACGCTTCAAGGTCGAGCACGGGCTGATCGAGGAGATCGAGGCGATCTATTACAGCCAGTCCGGCACCTCGGAGGGGACGTCGGGCTGGCCGGACGAGCGGTGATGCAACGGGATGTCAAGGAGGTTGTGGGCGTGTTGATGCGCGTCCTCGGCGGCGGCGAAACGACCCGCGAGGAGGTCGAGAACCTGACGTTCGACGCCGACGGCGAGTTGGACGCGGCGGTCAATGAGGCTTTCCTCAAGCTGATGGAATTCGCCTACGACCGCGACGAGCGGATGAAGGACAGCGCGCGGGATGCCGCGATGCGCGTCGAGCTTCAGGCCGCGCTGGACGAAATCGTGCGGCTGGCTGACGCGCCAGGATCGGGACCTCGCCCCAGCGGGGAGAGGTCGGCGCATAGCGCCGGGTGAGGGGGTGAGGCCGCCGGGCCGGTGACACGAAGAAGGCTCGCCACGCTCGCCACCCCCTCGCCCGGATCGCATAGCGATCCGACCTCTCCCCGTTGGGGCGAGGTCAGTCAAGGCGCTGCCTGTCCTGCCTCCCCATTCACCGCCACATCCCGCAGGTAGAATTCCGATTCCGGGTCGCTGGCGACCATCGCCTTGATGCGGCTCCACAGATGGGCGCGCATGTCGATGAATTCGGGGCGGGCGCGCACGTCGTAGGACCAGCGGGGATGCGGCAGCGGCACGTCGAGGATTTCGGCGACACGGCCGGGGCGCGGGTTCATCAGGATGACCTGGTCCGACAGCAGCACCGCCTCGTCGACGCTGTGGGTGACCAGCACCATCACGCCCTGGTACTGGCGCCAGATCTTCATCAGCTCGATCTGCATGAACTCGCTGGTTTGGGCGTCGAGATTGGCCAGCGGCTCGTCGAGCAGCAGGTAGCGCGGCTGGCCGACCAGGGCGCGGGCTAGCGCGACGCGCTGCTTCATGCCGCCCGACAGCTCCGCCGGATGGGATTCGGCGAAGCGGCGCAAACCGACCAGGTTGATGTAATGGTCCGCCCGCTCCAGCCGCTCCTTCTCCGGCACACCGTGGACCTCCAGGGTGAAGGCGACGTTGGAGCGGATGGTCCGCCACGGCATCAGGCGGAAGGACTGGAAGACGAAGCCCATATGCGGGCCCGGCGTCGGCGGGGCGCCGTCGACCAGAACGGTGCCATCGTCCGGCGGGATGAGACCGTTCAGCATCCTGAGAAGCGTGGTCTTGCCGCAGCCGGAGGGGCCGACGATGCTGACGAAGCTGTTCGGCCTGATGTCGAACGACACGCCGTCCAGCGCCTTGACGCCGTGCGCCGCCTTGGCCCGCCGGAACGTCTTGCTGACGCCCTGGACCGAGATCGCCGGTGCTTCGGTCGTCACCGGCCGATTACTTCCCGGCCGCGTCGATGAGGGACCGGTCGATCCAGTCCTTGGGCTCGACCCGCCTGGGAACGTCCTTGAAGTCGGCGCTGCCATAGAAGGCATCGGTGGTGAATTCCAGCTCCTTCTCGTCCAATCCGCCGTCCGTCTGCCAGCTCTTCGCGTAGGCTTTGGCCAGGGTTTCGAGCTGGTCCCGCTTGATGTCGGGCCGTGCCTTCGCCATCGCATCGACCCACAGTTCCGGCTTCGCGGCGAAGTCGCGCGAAGCTTCGAGGATCGCCTTGACCACCGCGGCGACATCCTTCTGCCGGGTCTTGGCGGTTTCGGCCGTCACCACGTTCAGCTTCGTCACCAGCGGCGCCGCCTGGTAATAGGCGGCCTGGTCGACCAGCAGCTTCAGCCCGTCCTGGCTGGGCATGGTGAGCCAGGTGCCGATGGTGACTGCCGTGGCGTCGATCTGCCCCGCCGCCAGCGCCTGGACGCGGATCGGCGGCTGGCCGACGGCGAGGAAGCGGACCTTGTCGAGATCGACCCCCAGCCTGGTCAGCACCATCCGGCTCTGCACATAATCGACACTGCCGACCTGGCCGACGCCGAAGACCTTGCCCTCGAGCTGCTTGGGATCGGCAATGTCCTTTTTGGAGACCAGCGCGAAGGGCAGCGCCTTGTCGGGCGAGATCACGCCCTTCAAATCCATCTGGCCGCGCGCGATCAGCTGCAGCGCGATGTCGAGGCCGATATTGGCCATCTCCCCCTGGCCGGAGCGCAGCGCCGCGACCGCCGCCGGCGTCGCCTTGACCCGGACCAGCTCAACCTCGACCCCAGCTTGTCTGTAGTAGCCGAGCCGGTCAGCCAGATCGATCACCGAGTTCGGCACCAGTGGCGTCTCGGGCTCGGTGACGATGATGCGGAACGGCTCGGCCATGGCAGGCAGCGACGGCAGAAGGGACAGCAGCAGCGCGGCCAGGAATCTCTGCACGGAACCGGTCATGACTGGTCTTAACCCCAAAAGAACTTAGGCCCATGAGAGCTTACGCGGAACGCTCGATATGCCAGCGCATCACCCGTCTTTCGACCAGGCGCACGCCATAGATCAGCAGCATCCCCATTAAGGCCAGAACGGCGACGACGACGAAATAGGGCGCCATGCGGAAACTGTTACCATATATCGACAACAGACCACCCAGTCCCGAAACGGCGGTGTAAAGCTCGGCCACCACGGTATTGATCAGCGCCAGCGAGGCGCCGACCCTGAGGCCGGTCACGATATGCGGCAGCGCGCCGGGCAAGACGATCTTGCGAAAGATCGCCCCGCTGCCCGCACCGGCCGAGCGCGCCATCTCGATCAGCTCGGCATCGCTGTGCAGCACGCCGGCATAGGTGTTGATCAGGATCGGCATCACGGCACCTAAGAAGACCATGAAGATCTTGGCCTTATAGCCCAGCCCCAGGAAGACGATGATCAGCGGCAGGAAGGCGATGCGCGGCATCGAGCTCAACCCGTCGACATAGGGGTTCAGCACCGCGCCGACCACGGAAATCCCGCCCATCGCCATGCCGGCCGGAATGGCGACGGCGATCGCCAGCAGATAGCCGGCGGTGAGGCTGAAAAAGCTCTGCAGCGTCGCCGCCTCCAGCGACCCGTCGCCCGCCATCCTGACCGCGGCCCGGGCGGTCTCCAGCGGCGACGGGACGAAGCCGTGGCCGGCGGTGACCGCCAGGCCCCACCAGGCGCCGACGAAGAGAAGGAAGACGGCGGCATGCAGCGCGGCCTGCTGAACGCGGCCGGCCCGGTCAGCTCCGGCTAGAACCATCGATATACCTGCAGGATGCCCTGTAAAATGGCACGGCTCGTTACCAGTTCGAAAAGAGTGCCCATCGTCATAAGCACCTGCGCCCACAATATCCATGGACCTTGTCGCTTATGACATGGGTTTCGTTCCGGACGGCCTGCCATTGGCATGAATCTGGCCATTGGCATGAATTCGGCCGCCGGCATCGGAATAACAGGGAGGCTAACCGTGGCGACAGACAGCGAAACCGACCATGTCTACAAGGTTATCGAGCTGGTCGGGACATCGAACAAATCGGTCGACGAGGCGATCGAGAACGGCATCGCCCGCGCCAATGCGACGCTGAAACACCTGCGATGGTTCGAAGTCCTGCAGGTGCGCGGCGCCATCGAACAGGGCCATATCGGCCACTACCAGGTCACGATGAAGGTCGGGTTTACGCTGGAATAGCCCGGATTCGTCATTGCGAGGAACGTAGTGACGAAGCAATCCAGGGCCGTTAGCCCGATACTGGTCGGTAAGGCTCTGGATTGCTTCGCTGCGGTCGCAATGCCGGAGAATTACTTCTCCGTCGCAGTATAGGCGCCGTCCCAATCGTCCCCCGGCGGTTCGGCGCGGTACTCGGCGATGCGGTCGGCATAGATGTGGTAGAGCTTTTCCAGGCCCGGCACGCCGATGGCCTCGGCCGCGTGCATTTTGCTCTCGGCCAGGTCCCATTGCTGGCTGCGATAGGCGACGATGAAAGCGTCGTGCAGCTCCAGCAGCTCGGCCGTGCGCCCGTCGGGGACGCCCAGCGTTTCGGCGAGCGTGAACAGGTGTGAGGGTTTGTTGCGGCCCTTGACCCGCACAAGGTCGAGCTCGACCCTGGACATGCCGGTATCGGCGATCATTTCGGCCGTGCGCTCGCCGATCGCCAGGGTGACGCCATACTGCTTGGTCAGGCCCTCGAAGCGGGAGGCGATCTTCACCTCGTCGCCCATGACCGAATAGTTGAAGCGCTGGTCCGATCCCATATTGCCGACGCAGGCGATACCGGTATTGAGGCCGATGCCGACCTTGGCTTCCTTATAGACCCGTCCGTTGGTCTCGCAGTCCGCCTTCCAGATCTCGTTGAAGCGCGGCATCGAGTTGGCCATGTTGATCGCGGCCTGGACCGCATCCACGGCATGGTTCGTGTTGGGCAGCGGCGCGTTCCAGAACGCCATGATGGCGTCGCCCATATATTTGTCGATCGTGCCGCGCCGATCGACGATTTCCCCGGTCAGCGGGGTCAGCAGCATGTTGATGAAGCGGGTCAGGCCCTGCGCGTTCAGCGTCTCGGAAATGCCGGTGAAACCGCGGACGTCGCAGAACAGGATCGTCATCTCACGCTCCTCGCCGCCCAGCGCCAGCAGGTCGGGATTGGCCACCATCTGCGCGACGAGGTCGGGCGACAGATACTGGCCGAATGCCCTCCGGATTTCGCCGCGCTGGTTCTGGGTCTGGCGGTAGGTCCAGGCGGTGCAGGCGCCGAACATGAGGATGACGCCCAGCGCCGGGTTGACCGGATCGATCAGCAGGCTCTGCTTGGTGAAGCCGTACCAGGTGAAGCCGAAGATGCCGGCGATCACGACCACCACAAGGCCCAGCGAATAGGACGCCGGCATGCGTGGCAGCAGGATCGCGATCAGCAGGCTGACCACGATGGTGAAGAGCAGCTCAAGCGGCGGGGCAAAATCCGGCCGGGTCAGCCGCACCTTCTCCAGCAGTTGCTCCAGCATTTGGACATGAAGCTCGACGCCCGGCACGGCGGCGTCGAGCGGGGTCGCGCGCACATCCTTGAGGCCGGGGGCGCTGATGCCGATCAGCACGATGTCGCCGTTCAGCGCATCCTTGTCCATCTCGCCCGACATCACCTTCCAGGCCGGGATATAGCTGCGCTCGTCGAAATAGCGGAAGCGCGGCCAGATTCCGCCATCGGGATCGGTCGGCGCCTCGATCGCGCCGATCTTGATGTGGTTGAGGCCTGTCGAGGCGCCGAAGGCCGTCTCGCCGCTGGCGTTGGAGGATTTGAGCACGTAGGAGCCGGCGCCCTGGGCGACGCGCAGCGCCTCCGCCGCCAGCGACGGCACATAGTTTTGCCCGGCGCGGAACATCAACGGCACGCGCCGGATGATGCCGTCATGGTCGGGAATCCAGTTGGTGGCGCCGAGGCCCGAGGCCGCGCCCTCCAGCACCGGCAGGTTCCGCAGTACGCCGGTGAAGCCGTGCAGGAAGGGCCTGGGATCGTCGCCGGCGATGGCGAAGCCGGACTTCTGGGTCGGCTTCTGCGGGTTGCCGTCATTGATCAGCACGGTGCCCAGCACCACCGGAAGCTGCTTGATGACGTCGGCGAAGGCAGCGTCATTGTCGAGCGGACCGCCGATCAGCGCCGCCACCTGCTGCGCCTTGTCCGTCTCCAGGCCCTTGGTGTAGCGCACCAGCGAGGTGCGGTCCGGCTCGGCATACATGATGTCGGTGGTGATCGAGGCCGCCCCGGCCTCGCCGATCTTCTGGATCAGGCCGCCCATCACGGTACGCGGCCAGGGCCACTGGCCGAGCTTTTCCAGCGATTTGTCGTCGATATCGACGACCCGCACCGGCTGGCGGATGTCGTAGGGGCGGGGCGCCAGCTTCTGCAGGCTGTCGAAGGCGAGCAGCCGGATCGACTGCACGAAGAAGGGGTTCGCAACCCCGACCGCCACGAACAGGGCAAGGAACCCGGTCACGAACAGCGGATACAGCAGCCTGCGGCCGTGGCGCGCGAAGTTTACCACGGTGTTCCCTCTCTCTGTCCT
>CAZNNJ010000123.1:0-10747 GCA_964574305.1 uncultured Rhodospirillales bacterium
GGGGCAGGTGGCGGAGTTGGCCGGCGCGGCGGTCACCACGGAGGGGACGAGGGCGTCGCCGCTCTTGTCGCGGATCACGACGGGCACGCCGTCGCGCACGTCAGCAACGAGGCTGTTTGTGGTGCCGAGATCGATTCCGACGACTTTGCTCATCTGTGGTTACGTTGGCCGCAGAGCATGCTGAGCTCGCGGAGCCAATTTTTAGAAACCTTAGAGTTCTGCGTTTTCTGCGAACTCTGCGGCTCATTCACGCCGTCAGCTCGCGTTCGATAGTTCCCAGCAAGTTATTGATGTAATTCCGCTCGAGCATTCGCTCTCGCAGCGCGCTCAACACGGCTTTGCGTTCTTCGGGGTTCGCGTCCTTCTCTAAGGCGTCCCAGCGGGCAGCAAGGTTGCGCAACTGGTCCTCGTGCTCCGCACGTTTCGCCTCGATGGGCTTCGCTGCGCGCTGAAGCCGCAGCCGCCACTGCTCCGCCGGCGCGCCGCTTTCGCGCAATTCGCGAACCTCGTCGAGCTCCTCGTTCAGCGCAAACACTTCTTCAAGCAATGCCGGTGGCACCTGCTTGGAGGCGTTGCCCTGGCTGTGATCCGCCGCCGTCAGCACGCCTTCCAACTCGAGGAGATACGTGATCCGCGGAATCGGCTGCTTCAGCGTGCGGTACGCGTCGTTCAGATACGAAGACCGCCCCAGGCTCGCGACACGTTCGGCCGCCGACGCGTTGTAGAAGTAGTCCGGATGAAACTGGCGGCTCAAACTCCGAAATCGCTGCTCGAGATCGCGCGAATCGAGGTTCAGTTTTCGCGGCACTCCGAGAAACGCGAAGTAGTCGCCGTGGCGGCCAAGCGACAGAATCTTCGTGCACTGCGGACAGAAGTGCACGTCGATCGGCGCTCCGCCACCGCAGGTCCGGCAAATTTGCAAAGTCGGGGAAGATGAAACGGAAGACATCAAAGTGGTGCCAGGTGCAACGTGCTCGGTGCCGGGCGCCCCGGTTAGTAAACCCCGAACGGCCTTCCGCCGAGCGCCATCCCCTGTCCGTGCAGTACTATCCCCCCCTGCGACCTGTTCCAGACCGGCTTCGACGCGTCGTGGGAAATCGACCTGTTCGGCCACATCCGCCGTCAGGTCGAATCCGCCGAGGCACAGCAGCTGGGGCTGGAGGAGGCACGGCACGACGTGATGATCTCGGTCTATGCCGAGATCGCCCGTGACTACATCACGCTGCGCGGCGTCCAGCGCCTTATCGCCATCACCAACGACAATCTGCGCGCCCAGCAGGACGCCTATAACCTGACCCACGCCCAGGCCCAGGGCGGCGAGACCAGCAATCTGGACGTGGAAAGCGCCTCGGCCGAGGTCGCGACCACCGCCGCCCAGCTGCCGGCCTTGCAGGACCAGGAGGCGCGCCTGATCAACGGCCTCAGCCAGCTGCTGTTGCTCGACCCCGGCGCTCTCGAGGATGAGCTGGCGCCGGTGAAGCCGCAGCCCGCGAACCCGAAATTCGTTCCGATCGGCCTGCCGTCGGACCTGGCGAAGCGCCGGCCCGACATACGCCAAGCCGAGGCGCAGCTGCATTCCGCGACCGCCAATATCGGCGTCGCCACTGCCGAGCTCTATCCCAAGCTCACCCTGTCGGGCTCGCTCGGCCTCCAGGCGATCCGCTTCGGCAAGCTCTCCGACTGGGGCAGCAAGTTCTATAATTTCGGCCCCGCCCTCTCGATCCCGGTCTTCAACGGCGTGACCTACGCCAATATCGAGGTCCAGGAGGTGCGCCAGAAGGAGGCGGCGCTGAACTACAAGACGACGGTGCTGGGCGCGCTGCACGATGTGGAGAACTCGGTATCGTCCTACAGCGCCGAGCAGGTCCGCCAGCACTCCCTGCAGAAGGCGGCCGAGGCCAACGAGCATTCGCTGTCGCTGGCACGGCAGCGCTACCAGGCTGGCCTGTCGAGCTTCCTTGACGTGCTCGACGCCGAGCGGCGGCTCTATGCCTCGCAGACCGACGTGGTGCGCAGCTCGGTCACCATCGGCACCAACCTGATCCAGATCTACAAGGCGCTGGGCGGCGGCTGGAACCTGGAAGATCCGGCCCAGCCGATGACGGCGGCGAGCGCCGACAAGCCGGCGGTCCAGCAGGTCGCGGCGGCCGCGCCCATGACCAAATAGATGGTCAAGCTCAACAAGATCTATACCCGCACCGGCGACAAGGGGCAGACCGGGCTGGGCGACGGGCGGCGCGTGCCCAAGGCCTCGCTGCGCGTCGGTGTCATGGGAACGGTCGACGAGGCCAACGGCGTCATCGGCGTTGCCCGCAACGAGGCCGCAAAGCTCGACGATCCGGCGGCCGCCGCCATGCTGGCGCGCATCCAGAACGATCTCTTCGATCTCGGCGCCGATCTGTGCATGCCGGGCGAGGACAAGCCAGAGGATGTGCGGCTGCGCATCACGCCGGGCCAGGTGAAGCGGCTGGAAAAGGAGATCGACGCGATGAACGCCGACCTCACGCCGCTGACCTCCTTCATCCTCCCCGGCGGCGCCCCGGCCGCGTCCCATCTGCACTTGGCCCGCAGCGTCGTCCGCCGCGCCGAGCGCGATTGCTGGGCGCTGGCCGAGGGCGACCATGTCAATGGCCCGGTGCTGCAATATCTGAACCGGCTCTCCGACCATCTCTTCGTCATGGCCCGCTGGATCAATTTGAAGACCGACGCCGGCGACGTGCTGTGGAAGCCGGGCGGGGAACGGTAGGCGTTATCTAAGGGGAAGCAAATGTTCGACAAAGCCAAGGCCCAGGAATTCGTCGACAGCTACGGCCGCGCCTCCGCCGCCAACGATCCGCAGGCGCTGGCCAGCCATTATGCCGAGCCCTTCCGTTCCTTCACCCTCGGCCACAGCGGCGGGTTCGAAACCAGGGCGGCGGCGCTGACCCAGCTGGTGCCCTGGATGGCGCGTTTCAAGCAATATGGGCTGGACGACATCCGCTTCGTCGGCAACGAGCTGGTCCCTGTCTCCGACACGTTCTGCCTCTGCCACATCCAGATCGAAGTCCATCCGAAGGACGGCAAGCCGCCCTTCCGCTTCCTGAATGTCTACGGCCTGCGCCAGGACGCGAATGGCCAGCGCTTCGAATTCACCATAGCGGACAACGAGACTTCCGCCCTGGTCGAGCGCTATCCCGACTTCATGCAAGCCTAATCGGCATCCATTCCAGCCGGTGGGTTCTTCGGCGGCGCCTTCGGCACCCGCAGGAAAAAGACCAGCGGGATGATGGCAATGCAGAGTATGCCCAGCAGCCAGAAGATATTGATGAAGGCGATCATCGCCGCCTGCTGGGTGATGCCCAGATTCATGACGTGCATGCCGAGCGAGCCGTGCGGCATCGTCATATGGCGGAACGGGGTCATGAACTCGGCGAGATAGCCGTGGTTGATCTGGGTCGATTCGACCAGCTGGGAGGCGGCGATCGAGACGCCGATGGCGCTGCCGATATTGCGGGTCAGGCTGTAGAAGCTGGTCGCCTCGGTCCTGAGCTCGCCGGGCAGGGTGGCGAAGGCCATCGTCGTGATCGGCACGTTGATGCAGCCGCTGCCGGCCCCCTGGAGGAGGCCCATGACGACGATGTCGGTCTCGCTCGTCATCAGGTTCCAGCCTGACATCAGGTAGAGCGTGACGCCCGAGAGAGCCAGGCCGAACCCGACCAATGCCCGGGGTTCGATCCACTTGTTGAGCCGATTGGTGATCATGATCGCCAGGATCGTGCCCGCGCCGCGCGGCGCCATGATCAGCCCGGCCGTCAGCACCGGATAGCCGAATTCCTGCTGCAACATCTGCGGCGTCAGCACCATCGATCCGTAATAGACGATGAAGATCAGCATCATGATGACGGTGGAGACGATGTAGGTCCGGTCCTTGAACAGGCGGACGTCGAAGAACGGCCGGCTGGTCGTCGTGCTGTGGACCACGAACATATAGAGGCAGAACACCGCCAGCGCCGCCTCGGCCTGGATCTCGCCCGACTGGAACCAGCCCTTGGTCTCGCCGCGGTCTAGAACCAGCTGGAGGCAGGTGACGCCGAGGCCGAGGAAGCCGAAGCCGAACCAGTCCAGCTTGCGCGCATTGGTCGGCGCCTTGGGGATGAAGGCCATGGTGCCGGCGATGGCGAGGATGCCGAGCGGGATATTGATGAAGAAGCACCAGCGCCAGGAGAACTCGTCGGTCAGATAGCCGCCCAGCACCGGCCCTAGGATCGGCGCGATCATCACGCCCATGCTGAATATGCCCATGGCCCGCTGCAGCTCGCCGCGCGGATAGGCGTCGAGCAGGATCGCCTGCGACAGCGGCACCAGCGATGCGCCGAACAGGCCCTGCAGGATGCGGAACAGCACGATCTGCGGCAAGGTCGTCGCCAGGCCGCACAGTGCGGAGGTGACGGTGAAGCCGATCATGGCGATGGTGAAAAGCTGAGTGCGGCCGATCCGCCCGGCTAGCCAGCCGGTGACCGGCGTGCTGATCGCGGCGGCGACGATATAGGATGTCAGCACCCAGGCGATCTCATCCTGCGTGGCGGCGAGGCTGCCCATCATATGGGGCAGGGCGACATTGGCGATGGTCGTGTCGAGCAGCTGCATCGTCACGGCGAGCATCGCGATCGCCGTGATCAGGACGCGGCTCGGCTCATCCGTCGTGGGCCGAGCCGCGAAATCGACCACCGTCATGTAGGACGCAGCCTACTCTAGCCGTGGCAATGCCCCGGGTTCGACGCGCCTGAGCCGCCCAGGAAGCGCGGCAGGTGATGGTAGGCGCCGGTGTCGATATCGATATTCACCGACAGGCCGGCGCGCAGCGGCGGGTCGTCCTGCTCAAGGATCGGCGTCAGCTTCAGCGGCAGGCGCTGCACGATCTTGACCCAGTTGCCGGTCGCGTTCTCGGCCGGCAGCACCGACATCTCGGACCCGGTGGCCGGGCTGAAGCTCTGCAGCTTGGCCTTGAAGACATGGCCCGGATAGGCGTCGACGGTAAAGGTCGCCAGCTGCCCGTCGCAGACATAGGTGAGGTCGGTCTCGCGGACATTGGCATCGATCCAGGTGTCGATCGTGATGACTTGCGGAAACAGGTTCTGGCCGGCCTGGACATATTCGCCGGCCCTGACCGTCACCGTG
This sequence comes from uncultured Rhodospirillales bacterium, assembly GCA_964574305.1. Taxonomy (GTDB): domain Bacteria; phylum Pseudomonadota; class Alphaproteobacteria; order BOG-932; family Roseiterribacteraceae; genus BOG-932. Next base: position 5,158 of record CAZNNJ010000123.1, read on the forward strand.
CCCACCCTTCCATCGTCGGCGGCGCGGATGGTGGCATGATCCAGATTGTACTGGGCGGTGTCGCGCGCCGACAGCGCCGCCAGATAGGACGGCAGCTTCTCGTTCGGCGTGTCGATATTGCCGCCCAGCTGGGCCAGGTCGGCGTCGATCTGGTGCTTCAGCCCGGCGACCTTGGCCTGCGCCGTGATCAGGTCGCGCTCAGCCTTGTCGTTCATGTTCCTGGCCACCGCGCCGCTGGCGACCAGCGGGGCCTGGCGGTTGAACTCGCGCTGGGCATAGTCGACATCGGCGTTGGCCTGGACCAGATCCTGCTGGCGGGCACGCACCTGGGCGCGCAGCTGGTCGGCATCCTGGACCACGCGTGCCAGGTCGGCCTGGGTGGATTCGAGCCTGAGCTGGTAGGGCGCAGGGTCGATCTGAACCAGCACGTCGCCCTTCTTGACCGTCTGATTGTCGCTGACCGGCACGGTCACGACCTGGCCCGGCACTGTCGCGGTGACCGACAGCATGCGCGACTTGATATAGGCGTCGTCGGTCGACACGTATCGGCCGCTGAACAGGTAGTAGACGCCGCCGGCGACGACCAGCACCACGGGGCCGATCAGTAGCAGGATGCGGCGCCAGGTCAGCCGGCGGCTCATCGCGCCGGGGACCAGGTTGGTCACCGGCATCGGCGCGGTCGGGGTCGAACGTTCGATCTGGGCTTGGGTCATGGCGTTTCCAGCAGGCGGACAAGTCGGGATTTGATCTTGGTGAGCGTCGAGATCAGCGTCTCCAGCTCGTCGGGAGACAGGTCGATCAGCATATCGTCGCGCAGTTTCTGACCGATGACGCTGACCTCGTCCATAATCGAGGTCGCTTTTTCGGTCATGGTGACAAGCTTGACCCGGCGGTCCTGCGCCTCTGCCTTGCGCTCGATCCAGCCGGCGGCCTCCAGCCGGTCGATCAGGCGGGCGATGGTCGCGGTCTCGACCTCCATGATCTCGGCCAGCGTGGCCTGGGTCATGGGTCCGCAGCGCCTCAGATTGCCCAGCGCCTGCCATTGCGCCCGCGTCAGCCCGACCCCGCCCAGCCGCCGGTCGGCGAGCTTGCGGATCAGGCGCGAGGCATCGGCCAGCAGCCAGCTGATGGAGGAAATGTCGGTCGTGCCGGTCATGTCGCCAGAATAGATAGCTAGCTAATTATTAGCAAGCACTCGACCGGGTTTTGAGGAAAAATGTAGGCCGGAAAAGCGGAGCGCAATCCGGCATCCTGCCGTACCGGCGTTCCCCGGCTTCCGCCTGGTCTAATAGATGACCTGCAACCCCAGATAGCCGGAAAAGCGGTTGTTCTCAGTTCCGTTCGCCAGCCCGCGTCCTGCCGAGAACAGCAGGTTCAGGTCCTCCGCCAGCACGTAGTAGCCGCCTAGGTTGAAGCCGGGCGCGTCCCGGTCGCCGGGTGCCGCGGCGGTCTGGAAGAAGGCCTCGCCGCCGAACTGCAGCTTGTCGGTGAACTGATAGAGCGCGACGGTGCCGACCCGCCAGTTGTTCTTGCCGCCCGCGCCGGGATTGATGCCGTAGCCGCCCCCGCCAAAGACGGTCCATCTGCCGACGGTCTTCTCGGCCCAGACCGGCAGGAAGGTCCGCCCCACGCCGGCGCCCAGCCCGCGCTCCTTGTTGCCGGTCGGGATCTGGAACAGCGGATAGACCGCCACAGCCGGGACCCAGCCTTGCTCGTCCTCGTCGATGAAGCGATATTTGGCGCCGACCTCGAGATCGCCGAACCCGTAATGCGTGCCGTCCGGCGTATGCGCGTAAGCTATCTGCGGCTGGATATGCAGCTGAAGCCCCGGCGCCCCGCCGTAATTGGCATCGACCACCGGCAGGCTCGCCTCGGCCCCACCATGCACCAGAGTGCCTGCCACCGCTGAGTTGATTTCCCAATGGCCTAGTTCCGGCGGTTCAGGATCGTCGGTGACGAACGGCGGCCCGGCCAGTGCCGGCAAGGCGAACGTCAGAGCCGCCGCAGTCAGGGCGGCGTGGCGCATGAACCGGACAAGTCTTCGCACGGGCGAGGGGCTACGTGGCTGGGCCTACTTCCCCGCCGTCTGAGTCGGCCACGGCATGATCGGCACGGCGCTGATGCTGTTCTTGGGGCTCCCGTCGATCAGCTTGTCGCTATAAGCGAGATAGACCAGCGCGTTGCGTTTCTGGTCAAGGAAGCGGACGACGCGCAGGCGTTTGAAGATCAGGGAGCGGCGCTCGGTAAACACCTCGTCGCCGGGGTCGAACTTCTTCTTGATCGTGATCGGACCCACCTGGCGACAGGCGATCGAGGCGTCGGACGTGTCCTCGGCCAGGCCCAGCCCGCCCTTGATGCCGCCGGTGCGCGCCGCCGACAGATAGCAGGCGACGCCGTCGATATCCGGGTCGTCGAAGGCCTGGACGACGATCTTGTTATCGGGCCCAAGCACTTTGAAGGTGGTGTTGACGCTGCCGATATCCTCTGCCTTGGCGGCTACTAGCGGCAACAGAAGGGCCGCCGAAACTAGAAGGGGCAGGATCAGGTTTTTAGCGGTAATGGCTTCAACTCCGGGTTGGGCGGCGGCGCCAGCTTTTCCTTATGCGGCAGCAGGGCCGCGTTCAGCTCGCCGCCGAAGATGAAGATGATGGCGCTCACATAAAAAAACAGCAGGGTGATCACCACGCCGCCCAAACTACCATAGGTCGCGCTGTAATTGGCGAACTTCCCGAAATAAACAGTGAGAAGGCTGGCGGCGGCGATCCAGGCGACCGTGGTGGTCAGCGCGCCGGGCAAGATCTGCCGGACGGTGAGCCGCGAGTTGGGCAGCACGATATGCAGCACCACGGCCAGCGCCGCGAGCGCCACCAGCGTGAAGCCATAGCGCGCCAGGTGGATCAGGTCCTCGTCGGCGGTGTCGATGAAGGTGAAGCGCGCGACCAGGTCCAGAATCCAGGGGCCGGCGATGATGGCGACCGAGCTCAGCATGACGACGATCGAGCCGACGATGACGACGGCGAAATCCTGGAACTTGCGCCACAGGAAGGAGCGATGCTCGTCGACCCCATAGGCCAGGTCGAGCGCCAGCCGAAGCGCCGCGACGGCGGACGATGCCGAATAGAGCGACAGCGCAAGGCCGATGGTGAGCAGGCTGCCGCTGCGGTTCTGGATCACCTCCTGGATCGCCGGCCGTAATGTCGTCATCACCGCCGCTGGGGCGAAAAGGGAGATGGTGTCGAGAAAATCCTGCCCGGACCGCGTGTCGCCGAAAAATCCCGCTACCGAGACCAGGAAGATCATGAACGGGAACAGCGACAGCATGACGGTGAAGGCGATATGCCCGGCGATCTCGAACCCGTTGCGACACGACATGCCTTGGGTCGCCTTCCACAGCACCGCCAGCGGCTGGGGCAAGGTCATGGAGAGCGCCTTGCCGCGGTGATCGTGGGGCGGTCGTAAGTCGCCTGATTTTCAAGGGAATTTTGCAACATTTTCGGCTGGCCGCGCTGCTGAAAACGTTATATCCAACCCGGCAGGGTTTCATTTGTTGCCCTGGCCGGGGATGAACTACGATGCACGAAATCCAGCGATTTTCCCATGGCATCGGCTGATCTTCCATCCGAAAAGACCGGCGCCGTTGCCCGGATCCGCGATGGGCTGGCGGCCTATGAATTCGAACCGTTCTTTCAACCGATCGTCGATCTCAGAGACTCGACCCTGGTTGGGTTCGAGGCGCTGGCCCGCTGGCGCCATGCCGAACGCGGGCTGATCGAACCGTTGGAGTTCATCCAGCTGGCTGAGGCCAACAACCTGATCCGCACCATCGATGCCGTGATCCTCGACCGCGCCTGGCGGGCCTTCGACGACGCGCTGGCCACCTGCACGCGTCCGCCTACGCCGTTGCTGCTCAGCGTCAACCTGTCGGCGGCGCATCTGCTGGACAGCACGATCGTCGACCGGGTCAAGGGACTGGTCGCGGGCGGGCAGGGCCGCGGCACCAGGCTTCAGTTCGAGATCACCGAGACCATGCTGATCAGGGATCACAACAAGGCTGCCCTGGTGATGGAGCAGCTGAAGACGATGGGCGTTTCCTTCGCGCTCGACGATTTCGGCACCGGCTATTCCAGCCTAGTCTATCTCCATCGCCTGCCGATCGACTGCATCAAGATCGACCGCTCGTTCTGCGAGACGATACTGACCTCCCCACGCGGGCGCGCCATCGTCAGCGCCATCATCGGTCTCGCCCGCGCCCTGGATTTGCGCGCGGTGGCCGAGGGGGTCGAGGAAAGGAAGGTCGCCGAAGCCTTGCTCGGCCTGGGTTGCCGATTTGGGCAGGGCCTGTATTTCGGCGCACCGATGCCGGCCGGCAATCTTCCGGCCAGCCTGGAGAATAGCTTTCAGGCCGAACTCATCCCACCTGGCAATCCCTAATCCTCTAGCCGGGCCAGCACCATGTCGACGTGGCGCGTGTAATAACCGTAGTCGAAAATCGCATCCAGCTCGTCCGGGGAGAGCAGGGCGGTGACCTGCGGGTTCTGGCTGAGAAGAGTGCGGAAATCGTCCTTGCGTTCGTCCCACACCCGCATCGCCGTCGACTGCACGGTGCGATAGCTATCCTCGCGGCTCATCCCGGCCTGGGTCAGCGCCAGCAGGACGCGCTGGGAGAAGACCAGCCCGCCCAGCGAATCCAGGTTCTTGCGCATATTCTCGGGATGGATGACCAGCCTGTCGACCAGCCCCGCCAGCCGCATCAGCCCGAAATCGAGCGCGATGGTGGCGTCCGGGCCGATCACCCGCTCGACCGAGGAGTGCGAGATGTCGCGCTCATGCCACAGCGTGACGTTCTCCAGTGCCGGGGTCACGGCGCTGCGCACCAGCCGGGCGAGGCCGGTCAGGTTCTCGGACAGGACCGGGTTGCGCTTGTGCGGCATCGCCGACGAGCCCTTCTGGCCCGGCGAGAAATACTCCTCGGCCTCCAACACTTCCGAGCGCTGCAGGTGGCGGATCTCGGTGGCGAGATTCTCCATCGTGGCGGCGATGACGCCCAGCACGGCGAAGAACTGGGCGTGCCGGTCGCGCGGGATGACCTGGGTCGACACTGTCTCCGGGACCAGCCCCATCTTGGCGGCGACATGCGCCTCCACCGTGGGATCGACCGTGGCGTAGGTGCCGACCGGGCCCGAGATGGCGCAGGTCGCGATCTCGGCGCGGGCGGCGACCAGCCGGGCGCGGTCGCGCTTGAAGGCGGCCCAGTGGCCGGCCAGCTTGAGGCCGAATGTCGTCGGCTCGGCATGGATGCCGTGGCTGCGGCCGATGGTCAGCGTGTGGGCATGTTCCAGCGCGCGCTTGCGGATCGCGGCGATGACGGCGTCGATATCCTTCAACAGAAGATCGGCCGCCTGGGCCAACTGCACCGCCAGCGCCGTGTCCAGCACGTCGGACGAGGTCATGCCCTGGTGCAGGAAGCGCGCCTCCGGCCCGACATGCTCGGCGACATTGGTCAGGAAGGCGATGACGTCGTGCTTGGTTTCCTTCCCGATCTCGTCGATCCGGTCGGGCTCGAACGCGCCGCGCTCCCAGATCGCCTTGG
>CAZNNJ010000124.1:0-10716 GCA_964574305.1 uncultured Rhodospirillales bacterium
ATGTTCTCGTAGGACAGCACGGTGTCGACCGTGTCGGTCGCGTCGGCCGGGCGGGGGCCGACCGAGAGGTCGATGGAAACGCGGATACGCTGGGGCCGCACCTTCTCGAACTCGTGCACACCGACGGAGGCGATCATCTCCAGGTCGCGCACGAAGATGCGGTAGTTTTTGCCCTTGGGCAGGGCCGCGCTCACGCGATCTCCGCGCGGATTTGCTGCCGCAATATGTCGATCGGCGTCGCCTTGCCGTCGGTTTCGAAATGCCAGAACAGCCAGCCGTTGCAGGCCGGGGCGTTCTGCACCGCCGCCCCCACCTTGTGGATCGAGCCGCGGCAGGCGCCCAGCAGGGTGCGGGATTCGATGGTGCCGTCGGCATAGACCTCGGCGTTGTGGCGGCGGCCGGCATCGAAGATCAGCGTGCCGGGCGACAGCAGCCCGCGCTCCACCACCCGGCCGAACGGGATGCGCGGCTCGTTGCGCTTGGAAGGCGTCGCCGCCAGCGCCTCGCGGGCCAGCGGCTCGGTGATACGGATACGTTCCAGCGCCACCTTGGCATAGGTCTCGTCCCGGTCGATGCCGATCCAGCGCCGGCCGAGCCGCTTCGCTACGGCGCCGGTGGTGCCGCTGCCAAAGAACGGGTCCAGCACCACGTCGCCGGGGTCGGTCGTCGCCAGCAGCACGCGGAACAGCAGCGCCTCCGGCTTCTGCGTCGGGTGTGCCTTGACCCCGTTGCCGTCGCGCAACCGCTCGCCGCCGGAGCAGATCGGGATCAGCCAGTCGCTACGCATCTGCAGGTCGTCGTTCAGCCCCTTCATCGCGTGATAGTTAAACTTGTAGCGCGCCTCCGGGCTCTTCGCCGCCCAGATCAGGGTCTCGTGCGCATTGGTGAAGCGGCGGCCCTTGAAGTTGGGCATCGGGTTGGATTTCAGCCACACCACATCGTTCAGCAGCCAGAAGCCGATATCCTGCAGCGCCACGCCCATGCGGAAGACATTGTGATAGCTGCCGATCACCCAGATCGCGCCGTCATCCTTGAGAATCCGCCGCGCGGCCGTCATCCAGGCGCGGGTGAATTCGTCGTATTTCCGGAAATCGGCGAACTTGTCCCAGTCGTCGTCGACCGCGTCGACCTCGGAATTGTCCGGCCTCAGCAGCGACCCGCGCAGCTGCAGGTTATAGGGCGGGTCGGCGAAAATGAGGTCGACCGACTTTTCCGGCAGCGCGTTCATCCGCTCGATGCAGTCGCCCATGACGATCTGCCCGGTGGGAAGTTCGGTGGCTGTTATATCAAGGTCCCGCGTCGGCATTGCGGCGCGATCTTGTGGTGGCCGAGTCCCGCAGTCAACCCCGTTTCACAAGCAGAGTCAGGCGGTTACGGCCAAACATTCGCGCACCGGCGCGAACGATGTACGGTGGGGGGGGGTAGGTCCGAATCTTTTCAAGGCGTTGCGGTGTGCCAAGGTCCCGTAACCGGCATTGGTCGCCCAGCCATATTCCGGATGCGCCTCGGCCAGCGCCAGCATCATCCGGTCGCGCACCACCTTGGCGACGATCGAGGCGGCGGCGATCGACAGGTGAATCCCGTCGCCGCCGATCACCAAGGTGCAGGGCACGGGGAGGCCCGGATGCCGGTTGCCGTCGACCAGCGCCATGTCGGGCACGACGGTAAGCTGTGCAAGCGCCCGGCGCATCGCCAGGAAGCTCGCCTGCAGGATGTTCATTCTATCGATCTCGGCGACGCTGGCCTCTCCGACGCCGACGGTGGCGCAATCGCGGATTTCGATGTCCAGCCGCTCGCGCGCGGCCAGGGTCAGCTTCTTGGAATCGTCGACGTCGCGCGCCACCGAGCGGGGCAGCTTGCGCGGCAGGATCACCGCAGCGGCCACGACCGGACCCGCAAGCGGCCCGCGCCCGACCTCGTCGACGCCGGCGACGATGCCGGCGAAGGTGCGTTCGAATTTGAAATGGGGCATGCGGGACTCGGGCATGACCGAAGGTTAGCGGCGGGACCCGTGTGCGTCGATGGCGCGCTTGACGCGGGCACCGCTTTCACGCGCTATTGCCTCCTATAATAGTCGGGATTTGTTGATGGAAAACGACACTGCGCCCGGCTTCAACCGGCGCGACCTGCTGACGATCATCGGCCTGGCGGCGGGCGGCGGTGCGGCCTATCAGGCGATGACAAGCCTCGGCCTGGCGGCGGAGTCCTCGTATAAGGGGCCTATCGCGCTCAGCGGCGCGCCGAAGGGCGCCTCGGTGCTGATCCTGGGGGCGGGGGTCGCGGGCATGACGGCGGCGCTCGAACTCCGGAAAGCCGGCTATTCGGTCAGGATGCTGGAGTTCAACAGCCGGCCGGGCGGGCGCAACTGGACGGTGCGCGGCGGCGACAGCTTTACCGAGCTGGGCGGCGAGACCCAGACCTGCGGCTTCGACACCGGCCTCTATCTCAATCCCGGCCCGTGGCGCATTCCGCATCATCATCGCGGCGTGCTGGATTATTGCCGCCGGCTGGGCGTCGAGTTGGAGCCTTTCACCCAGCTCAACCACAATGCCTACCTCCAGTCGCCCCGGGCCTTCGGCGGCAAGCCGCAGCGTATCCGCGACGTGACGATGGATTTCAAGGGCCATGTCGCCGAGCTGCTGGCAAAGACCACGGCCCAGGGAAAGCTCGACGCCCCTGTCACCAAGGAAGACCAGGAGATGCTCTTGAAGGCGCTCCAGGGCTGGGGTGCGCTCGACAAGAATTACGCCTACACGCCGGTGCCGGCCTCCGAGTTTCGCGGCTGGGACAAGCCGCGCGGCGGCGGCGCGGGCGCGAAGCCGACGCCCAGCCAGCCGATTGCGCTCAACGACCTGCTCAAATCGGGTCTCTGGGCGGCGCTGGAGAATTTCTTCCTCTACGACTACCAGACGACGATGTTCCAGCCGGTCGGCGGCATGGACATGATCGGCAAGGCCTTCGCCCGCGAGGTCGGCGACCTGATCCGCTTCAATGCCAAGGTCGTCCGCATCCAGCAGGACGACGCCAAGGTGACGGTCAGCTGGGAGGATACGAAGTCGCCCGGCACCGTGGCGCAGGAAGTCGCGGACTGGTGCATCTGCACCATACCGCTGCCGATCCTGGCGCAGATCCAGCTCGATGCCGGGCCGAAGCTCAAGGCGGCGATGGCGGCCGTGCCCTATGCCGCGTCGGTCAAGATCGGACTCCAGTTCAAGCGCCGCTTCTGGGAGGAGGACGAGGCGATCTTCGGCGGCATCACCTATACCGACTTGGCCGTAGAGCAGATCGGCTATCCCCAGTTCGGCTTCAACCGCGGCGGCAAGGGCGTGCTGCTCGGCGCCTACCAGTACGATTCGCCCCGGGCTTTCGAATTCACTGCCTTGGCCCCGGCCGAGCGGGTCAGGCGGGCGGTGGCGCTCGGCGCCAAGATCCACCCGCAATACGAGGCGGAGTTCGAGAACGGTTTCGCCATGGCCTGGCACCGCTCGCCCTTCACCATGGGTTGCGCCAGCAACTGGACGGAGGAGATTTTGGCCGAGCACTACGAAGATCTTTGCGCCTTCGACAACCGCCTGGTCCTGGCCGGGGAGCATGCCTCCTACCTGCCGGCCTGGCAGGAGGGTGCGATCCTGTCGGCGCTCAACGCCGTCGAGCGGCTGCACAGCAAGGCGTTGGGCCAATGAGGGTGATCCTGGGTGTTGCCTTGCTGTGCTTCGCCCTGCCGGCAACGGCGGGCGAGACCGCCCATACGCCCGTCTTCAGCACCGGCGACGTCTTCGACGAGGCGACCGGCGAGACTCTCTATGCAGGCATCTGCCAGGGCTGCCACATGCCGAACGGCCAAGGTGCAGCCGGGGCAGGGCGCTATCCCGCGCTCGCCAAGAATCCGAAGCTCGAAGCCTCCGGTTACCCGGTGACCATGGTGCTGCGCGGCCTGAACGGCATGCCCCCCTTTGCCGAGCGCCTGACCGACGCCCAGGTGGCGCAGGTGGTGAATTACGTGCGCACCCATTTCGGGAACAGCTATACCGACGCGGTGAAGCCGGAGGATGTGAAGGCTTTGCGATGAAGTCCCTCGCCCGTGAAACGGGAGAGGGAGGGGCCCGCGTCGCGGGAGGGTGAGGGTACGCCGACACCAAAGATTCCCCTCACCCAACTCCGGCTAAGCTCACATCGTTCGCCAAGCCTCCGTAACCCCTCTCCCGCAAGCGGGCGAGGGGTTTAAAACAAATCCATCTGCCTGGTCGGCACCTTGAACCGCAGCAGGTTCATGGGCTTCCTGTCCTTATCCAGCCCATAGCGCTTCACCGCCTTCTCGAAGCGCTGCTGCAGCAGCTGGGCATAGGGGCCGGTGCCGGTCATGCGTTTGCCGAATTCGGCGTGGTTCAGCTTGCCGTCGCGGCATTGGCGGATCAGGCTCAGCACCTTGTCGGCGCGGTCGGGGAAATGGCCGCGCAGCCATTCCTCGAACAGTGTCTTGATCTCCCACGGCAGGCGCACGATGGTCATGCCGGCACGCTCGGCGCCTGCCTCGGCGGCGGCTTCCAGGATGCTCTCCAGCTCATGGCAGGTCAGGCCCGGCACGATCGGGGCGGACATGACGAAGACCGGGATGCCGGCTGATTTCAGCGCCCTTATCGTTTCAAGCCGCTTGGCCGGCGTCGCCGCGCGCGGTTCCATTATGCGGGACATGGTGCGGTCCAAGGTGGTGATCGACACGCCGGTCTTGACCAGCCCCTTCTCGGCCATGGGCGCCAAGATGTCGATGTCGCGCTGGATCAGGGCCGACTTGGTGAGAATCCCGACCGGATGCTGGAACTCGGCCAGCACTTCCAGGATGCGGCGGGTCAGCAGCTCGGTCCGCTCGGTCGGCTGATAGGCGTCTGTATTGATGCCAAGCTGGATCGTCGCCGGCACATAGCTGCGGGCCGACAGCTCCTGCCGCAGCAGCTCCGGCGCGTCGGGCTTGCGGAAGATTTTCGTCTCGAAATCCAGCCCTGGTGACAGGTTCAGATAGGCGTGGGTCGGGCGGGCGAAGCAATAGATGCAGCCGTGCTCGCAGCCCTTATAGGGGTTGATCGAGCGGTCGAACCCGACATCGGGGGATTTGTTGCTGGTGATGATCTTCTTGGCCGTGTCGATGCCGAGCACGGTCTGGAACGGCGCGTTCTCCCACTCCTCCGGCTCGCCGCTGCCCCAACCGTCATCGGTATTGACCCGGTCGGGGGAGTCGAACCGCCCGCTCGGCCGGTTCGAGACTGCGCCCCGTCCCTTCAGCGGAATGTCGGGAATGACATCGACGTCCGTCTTGATAACGAGCTTGGACATACCGCCTAAGATAGGCGGTATTTAAGAACTTATCAAGAACGAATGGGAATCTTACGGCGCGAGGCTTTTGCTCAGCACTTCGAAGATGTCGCGCGACTTCACCCGCTCGATCAGATCCTTCAGCACCGCCTCCATCCGGCTGCGCTGCGGCTCGGCGAAGCGGCGCCATTGGCGGAGCGGGCCCAGCATGCGGGCGCCGACCTGCGGGTTGGTGCTGTCGAGATGGGCGACGATGTCGGCCAGCAGGCGATAGCCCTCGCCGTCCGGCTGGTGGAAGCGGGCGAAATTGCCGTCGGCGAAGCCGCTGATCAGCGCGCGCAGCCGGTTGGGGTTGCCGGTGGTGAAATCGGGGTGGCGCATCAACCGGCGTACATCCTCCAGCGTCTGCGGCCGGTCGGCGCGGGCCTGGACCGAGAACCATTTGTCGACGGTCAGCGCATTGTCCTTGTGCCGTTCATAGAAGGCGGCCAGCGCCGCCTCCCGCTCCGGCCCGTCCGTGTCGGCCAGCGCCGCCAGCGCGCCGACGCGCAAGGTCATCCCGCGAGCCGCCTTGAACTGCCGGTCGGCCAGCGCGACCGTCTCGGCGTCCGGCGCGGCCATCAGCAGGCGCAGCGCCGCGTTGTGCAGCGCACGGCGCCCCATCGCCGCCGCCGACAGATCGGACTCGCTGTCCTCGTTGCCCGGCCCGGTGCGAGCATAGACGTCGAGCAGGATCGGCCGCAGCCGCTTGGCCAGTGCAACGCGGATGTCGTGCACCGTCCTTGTCAGCGCGGCGACATCGACGGGGCTCGCGAATTCCGCCAGCGCCGCCGCGTCGGGCAACATCAGCATGGTGGCGCCGAGCCCCGGATCGAGATCGCGGTCCTTGAGCATCGTGCCGATCGCATCGGCCAGTAGGTCGACCAGCCCGGGCGCATCGGGATGCGGCGGCTGGGCGGCGCTGGCCAGCATCGCGCGCACCGCCAACTCCTGCCCCGAATCCCAGCGCGCCACCGGGTCGCTGTCATGGGCGGTCAGGAAGGCGAGTTCCGCCCCGCCGAGATCGGTCGCCAAGCGCACCGGCGCGGAGAAGCCGCGCAGCAGCGAGGGGATGGGCCGGGCCGGGATATTGTCGAAGTCGAACCGCGCGCTGGCGGTTTTCAGCTCCAGCACGCGCTCGGTCCGGCCCATCGAATCGAGCGGGAAGGGCTTGCCCTCCGGCCCGATCAGGGCGACGCGGACCGGGATCAGCAGCGGCGCCTTTTCCGGCTGGCCCGGCGTCGGCGCGGTCGATTGGCTGAGCGTCAGGCTGTAGCGCCGCGCCTCGGCATCGTATGTGCCCTGGGAGGCGACCAGCGGCGTGCCGGCCTGGCTGTACCAGGTGCGGAACTGGCTCAAATCCTCACCTGACGCATCCTGCATCGCCTGGACGAAGTCGTCGCAGGTGACGGCCTGGCCGTCATGCCGCGCGAAATAGAGGTCCATGCCCGACCGGAACCCCTCCGGCCCCAGCAGGGTGCGGATCATGCGGATGATCTCGGCGCCCTTCTCATAGACGGTCGGCGTGTAGAAGTTGTTGATCTCGATATAGCTGTCCGGCCGGATCGGATGGGCCATCGGCCCGGAATCCTCCGGGAACTGCGAACGCCGCAGCCGGTCGACATCGCCGATCCGCTTTACCGCCTCGCCAGCCATGTCGGCTGAGAATTGCTGGTCGCGGAAGACGGTCAGCCCTTCCTTGAGGCTCAGCTGGAACCAGTCGCGGCAGGTGACGCGGTTGCCGCTCCAATTGTGGAAATATTCGTGGGCGATCACGCCTTCGACCCCGGCATAATCGATGTCGGTCGCGGTGTCCGGGCTGGCCAGCACATATTTGGTGTTGAAGATATTGAGGCCGGTATTCTCCATCGCCCCCATATTGAAGTCGCCGACCGCGACGATATTGAAGACGTCGAGCTGGTATTCCCGCCCGTACGTGTCCTCGTCCCATTTCATCGATGCCTTCAGCGAGCGCATCGCATGGTCCAGCTTGTCGAGGTCCGCCGGCGCGGCATAGATGCCGAGCGTCACGGTGCGGCCCGACGCGGTCACGAACCTGTCGGTGATATGGGACAGGTTGCCCGCGACCAGAGCAAAGAGATAGCTCGACTTCGGGAACGGGTCGTCCCACACGGCATAATGCCGGCCCTTGGGCAGGGCTCCGGCCTCGACCGGGTTGCCGTTCGACAGCAGCACAGGATACTCGGCCTTGTTCGCCGCCATGCGCGCGGTCATCGGCGCCATGATGTCTGGCCGGTCGAGATAATAGGTGATCTTGCGGAAACCCTCAGGCTCGCACTGGGTACAGAATGCACCGGAGGAACGGTAGAGCCCGTCGAGCGACGTGTTCGACGAGGGATCGATCACGGTCACGATCTCGATCACCGCCCGCTTGCCGATCCCGGGGATCGTCAGGTGCTCGGAATCGACCGTGTAGTGCTTGGGCCCGAGCAGCTTGCCGTCGACCGCGACCGAGACGAGGTCCAGCTTCCGCCCGTCCAGCACCAACGGCGTATTGCCCTTGACCGTGCGTTCGATATCCATCCGCGCGCGGACGGTGGTGGATTGCGGCTCGAGGTTGAAGTCGAGGTTGAGGTGGCGGACGCGGAAATCCGGTGGGCGATAGTCCAGGCGATGGATCGTCTTCGGGGCGGCGATCGGATCGATGCTGGACTTGTCCATCAGAGATACTTCTCCAGTGCCTGTCGTTCCGCCGGCGAGAACGGCTTGGAGCCCCGCGTCTCGGCGTCGAACCGCACAGCTGTCGATTGCGATGTCGAGGCGCAGACATCGCCGTTGAAGATTGCGCAAGCCAGGGTTAGTGAGCTGTTACCGAGACGTAGGAGGCGCACGCCCATCCGCAAGATGGCGGGGAAGCGGATTTCCTTGCGATAGTCGATCTCCAGCCTGACCATCGCCACGCCGACGCGCAACCCGTCGGACAGGCCGCATTCGGTCATGAAGCCGACCCGGGCGGTCTCGAAATAGGTCGCATAGGCCTTGTTGTTGACGTGGCCCAGCATGTCCAGGTCGGCGAAACGCACATGTTCGGTGGCCCAGAAGCGATAGCTTCCAGGGTCGGTCGGGTCGAAATCGCTCATCGTTTCTGGGTCAGGTCGACAATGGTGACGGGGTCGCCGTTATCCGAGGCCTGGGACTTGGCGATGGTGAGGGTGCGCCCGTCGACCTGCTTCAGCCGCCACATTCGGAAGCTGTTGCCGATCTGGTTGGCGCTCGAAATCGGCGTGCCCAGCCGCGCCTCCAGCGCCGCGGCCAGCCCTTCGAAGGTGAAGTCGGGCTCGTTGGCGAGATCGAAGGCGACGGTGAACAGCGGCGCGTTCGCCCCGCCGCGCGGCATCGCCGCCAAGTCGAAACGCGCCTGGGCATGGCGCACATAGCCATCGGTCGGCCCGCCGTCGGAGAAGATTGCCATGCCGCCGGCATCGTGGCGAACGAACCGGCTCAGCCGGGCGAAATCGTTGGGCAGGCTGTCCGCGGTGATCTGCGCCTTGTTCCCAGCCGTCACCAGCGCGTCGGCGATATCGTCGGCGGGCGCCGCCATTGCGGCCGCTGAGAACGACAGGGCGGCGGCCAGGCTGCAGGCGGCGAGCAATCTCATGTCAGCACCAGATCATCGCGATGGATCAGTTCCTCGCGGCCACGATAGCCCAGAATCGATTCCGATAAACCACTATGGCGGCCGGCAAGCGCCCTCGCCTCGTCGGCGGAATAGTTGGACAGGCCGCGCGCGATCTCCCGCCCGTCCTTGGCGCACACGCCGATCAGGTCGCCGCGGTCGAAATCGCCGGTCACCTCGGTGACGCCTGCGGGCAGCAGGCTCTTGCCGGAGGCGAGCGCCTTGACCGCCCCGTCATCGACGGCGACATGGCCCTCGACCGAGACATGGGCGGCGATCCAGCGCTTGCGCGCGGTTCTGATCTCGGCCGAGGGGCTGAACCAGGTGGCGCGGGCGCCGTTCAGCAGCCCGGCCAGGGGGTGGGTGGCATGCCCATCGGTGATTGCCATGCGGCAGCCGGCGGCGGTGGCAATCTTGGCGGCCGCCAGCTTGGTCACCATGCCGCCGGAGCTGATGCCCGGCCGCGCCTCGCCCGCCATCGCCTCGATCTCAGGCGTCAGTTCGGCGACTTCCGGGATATGGACCGCGGCGGGGTCCTTGCGCGGATCGGCGGTGTAGAGCCCGTCGATGTCGGAGAGCAGCACCAGCGTGTCGGCGCTCGCCATCTGGGCGACACGGGCGGCCAGCCGGTCATTGTCGCCGAAGCGCAGCTCCGCCGTCGCCACCGTGTCGTTCTCATTGATGATCGGCACCGCCTCCATCGCCAGCAGGGCGGTCAGGGTCGCGCGGGCGTTGAGGTGGCGGCGGCGCGATTCGGTGTCGTCGGGCGTGACCAGGATCTGGGCGGCGATGATGCCGTGCCGCGCCAGCCCGGCGCGCCAGGTCTCGACCAGCCGCACCTGGCCGATGGCAGCCGCGGCCTGCTTCTCCTCGATGCGGAGCGACTTGGTGCGCGCCAGCCCCAGCACCCGGCGGCCGATGGCGACGGCGCCCGAGGTGACGACGATACTCTCGACCCCGCGCTGGCGCAGCGCGGCGATGTCATCGGTGACGCTCTCGAGCCAGGCTTCGCGGATATCGCCCTGGGTATCGACGATGAGGGCGGAGCCGATCTTCACGACAAGACGTCGCGCCTCGGCGAGCGGGGAAACGGGATGGCGGGCCGAGGCGGCGTCAGCCATCGATCGGATGCCAGCTAGCCCGCTCTTCCTGCGGAATGGCCTCGATCTTCTCTTCCACGCGACCGTCATCGATGATGTGCAGCAGCGCCGACAGCGCCTCGCGCACGCCGGTACCGGAGGCCGAGGACAGGACCAGCGGCACCTTGCCGGTGGCGCGGGAAAGCTTGCGCTTGGCGGTGGCCAGGTCCTCTTTCGACAGGGCGTCGGTTTTCGACAGCGCGACGATCTCTGGCTTCTCGGCAAGGCCGGCGCCGTAGGCCTCGATCTCCTTGCGGACGGTGCGATAGGCCTTGGCGGGGTTTTCGCTCGTGGCGTCGACCAGATGCAACAGCACGCCGGTGCGCTCGACATGGCCGAGGAAGCGTATGCCCAGCCCCGCGCCCTGATGCGCGTCCTCGATCAGGCCGGGAATGTCGGCCAGAACGAATTCGCGGTCGTCCACGCGCACGACTCCAAGGTTCGGCGCCAAGGTGGTGAAGGGATAGTCGGCGATCTTGGGCTTGGCGTGGGATGTCGCCGCCAGGAAGGTGGACTTGCCGGCATTGGGCAGGCCGACGATGCCGGCATCGGCGATCAGCTTCAGCCTCAGCCACACCCAGCGTTCCTGGCCCG
>CAZNNJ010000125.1:0-10704 GCA_964574305.1 uncultured Rhodospirillales bacterium
CCGCGTGCTGAACGGCGACGCCGGGGCACGGGCGCTGCTGCGGAAAGGGATCGGGTGAGTTTGGGCGTTGAACACGCTACCTTATTCGTCATTCCCGCGCAGGCGGGAATCCGGGCTAGAGCCGCGTCGGCGGCGACATGAGTCTCGTGCGGGCAGATGCCCGCAAGCTGGATTCCCGCCTGCGCGGGAATGACGGCGGAAAATAGGAAAAGGGGAAAACATGCCCGACAGCTTCCTTGAGCAATACGGCCCCTGGGCGCTCGTTATCGGCGGGTCGGAGGGGATCGGCGCGGCGTTTGCCCGCAAGCTGGCGGAGCGCGGGCTGAACCTCGTACTGGTGGCGCGCAAGCCGGCGCCGCTGGAGGAGACGGCGGCGCTGATCCGCAAGCTGGGCGTGCAGGTGCTCACCCTCTCCACCGACGTCAGCCAGCCGCGCGAGGCGCTGGCGGCGATCCGGCGGCTGACCGACCCGCTGGAGGTCGGCTTCCTGCTCTATATGGCCGGCGCCAACCTGACCCGCGGCGTGTTCCCCGACGTGGACCTGGAGCTGGCGCGCAAGGTGGTGGCAATGAATGTCGACGGCCAGATGGAGTTCACCCACCATTACGCCGGGCTGATGAAGGCGCGGGGCAAGGGCGGACTGGTTCTGGTGGGATCGCTCGCCGGCTATGTCGGCTCGCCGATGATCTCCCACTATGCGGCGGCCAAGGCCTTCAGCCGCATCTTCAGCGAGGCTTTGTGGTATGAGCTGAAGCCGTTCGGGGTCGACGTGCTGCATCTCAATATCAGCTTCACCGCCACCCCGGCGATGGTGCGCCTGGGCTGGGACATCAGCCAGGCGGAAGACCCGGAGGACGTCGCCGAAGACGGCATCAACCACATCGCCGACGGGCCGATCTGGGTGGCAGGGGGACCCCAGAACCAGGAAGAGGCCTATCGCCGCATGTCCCAGATGCCGCGCAGCGAAGCGGTAGCCAGTGTCACCCTGCCGCCCCGCAAGTAAGGAGGAACCAATGGATTTCGAAGACCTGGAACCCCGCAACAAAGTGAAAAAGCCAAAGCCGCTGGACGACATGTCGGTGGCCGACCTGAAGGAGTATGTCGCCGCCTTGCAGGCCGAGATCGTGCGGGTGGAGGCAGCGATCAAGGCGAAGCAGGCGCATCTGGAGGCGATGAACTCCCTGTTCAAGACGCCGGGGTGACGGGCCGCCGGGAGGCAGAGGGCCAGGCCGCGCCGCGGCACGGAATATGCGGAACCACAGTGACAACAATTGTGCGATATCAGGGTAATCCTGTTGGGCCATGATCCGACGGCAGTAGCGCGAATGCGCCATGGATTCGGCATAAATGCCGGAATACTGTCACAAGATGATCAGGCTCGACGATTACACGGAGAAACTTGGCCGATTGAACAATTGGGGCCTTTATGATGAGGCGTATGCGGAATTCAACTCCGTCTGCATGAAAATTCTGGGTGTTTACTTACACGATCTCTTCGATGAAGACTGTGAGCGTCTTGGTGAAATGGTGCCGGACTGCGCCAAGGCCATCCGCGTGTGCCGGGCCCACGGTTACGATCTGAGCGCGCATGACAGCACGGGCGGCGTGCCCGGCTGGCGTGCCTTTGCAGTCCTCATCCTGGCAAAGGCCGAGGGATTGGTCCCGACCATCCCCACGCTGAGGCGGGAGCGCCGGCTGGCCATCCATGCCGAACAGCTGATCCGCGTCCGATATCACTAGCCACGCACCAGCCCGTCGAGCGGCACTGAACGCACGTCCCGACTGTGCCGGTCAGGGGCCGGCCGGCTTGTTTCGCTGCATCAGCCGCGCCGCGAGTTGCTGGGCTATCGCCTTGTAGACGGTCGGATACCGATCGCCGATATCGGCCAAAATCGACTCCGTCAGTTTGCCGACGACGGCATCCGACCTGGCCACGACAGTTGCCGTCCGCTTGAGTTCCGGCTGGATAGCGGCGATTTCCCCGACGTGATCGCCGGCGCCTCGCTTTGCCACCACGACCCCATCGACCAATATATGGAACTCTCCCTCGAAAATGAGGAAAAGGTCGTTATCTTCCTGCGCCTGTTCGATCAACATGGCGCCCGCCGGAACCGCGCGCAGCGCGATCGAGCCGGCGATCTCTTCGGCGAGCGCTCGATTTCCAGACACTATCCACTGCTTTGCAATCGCCGCGACCAGAGGCCCACGGCCTCCATCACCTTCGAACCTGTGAAGCATTTCATCCACGCTCATGCGACGGCAGGAATGACCATACTACAATCGGCGAAGCTTTGACGCAGTCAATTGCGGCATAGCGGCTACCTCGTTGGGCGAAATAGCGTAAATTGCGGTGACGGTTCGCTGAATTGTGGGCGTGTGCTGCTTCAGACGGCAGCCGCGATCCACCGCGCCGCCTTCTCAGCGATGGCCAGGGTGGGCGCATTGGTGTTGCCGCTGGTGATGGTCGGCATGATGCTGGCGTCGACGACACGCAAGCCCTCTATACCGCGGACGCGCAGGCGCGGGTCGACCACGGCGGCCGGGTCGTCGTCGTGCCCCATCTTGGCGGTGCCGACGGGGTGGAAGATGGTGGTGGCGATCTGGCCTGCCAGCTCAGCGAGTTCCGCGTCGGTCTGATATTCACGGCCCGGGCGCCATTCGGCCGGATGGTAGCGGGCCAGGGCCGGCTGGGCGGCGATGGTGCGGGCCTGGCGGATGCTGTCGACCGCGACACGCCGGTCCTCCTCTGTCGCGAGGTAATTGGGGGCGATCCTGGGGGCGTCGTCGAACCGGCCGGAGCGGAGCGTGACGGTACCCCTGCTGGTCGGGTTCAGGTTGCAGACGCTGGCGGTGAAGGCCGGGAAGGCGTGCAGCGGGTCGCCGAAGGCGTCGAGGCTCAAGGGCTGGACGTGGTATTCCAGGTTGGCGTGCGGCCGGCCGGGGTCGGAGCGGGTGAAGGCGCCGAGCTGGCTGGGGGCCATGCTCATCGGGCCGGAGCGTTTCAGCGCGTATTCCAGGCCGATCGCGGCCTTGCCGCGCAGCGTGCCGGCGATGGTGTTGAGCGTGCTGGCGCCCTCGACCTTGAAGACGGTGCGGATCTGCAGATGGTCCTGCAGGTTCCGGCCGACGCCGGGGAGGTCCTGCACCACCTCTATGCCGTGCGCCTTCAGCTGCTCGGCCGGGCCGATGCCGGAGAGCAGCAGCAGGTGAGGCGAGCCGACGGCGCCGGCCGAGAGGATCACCTCGCCGCGCGCGGCGACGGTCACGGGCCGGCGCCCACGGCGAATTATCAGGCCGGTGCAGCGCGGCCGCCCGCTATCGGCATGGGAGAAGGTGAGGCGCTCGGCCTGCGCCTCGGTCCAGATCGTGAGGTTGGGCCGGCGGCGGATGGGCCCAAGGAAGGCGCGCGAGGCGTTCCAGCGCCAGCCGGATTTCTGGTTCACCTCGAAATAGGACACGCCCGCATTGTCGCCGGCATTGAAATCGTCGATGCGGGCGAAGCCGGCCTGACCGGCGGCCTCGGCGAACGCGTCCAGTATGTCCCAGCGCAGACGCTGCTTCTCGATCCGCCACTCGCCGCCATTTCCGTGGAAATCGGAGAAGCGTTCGTTATCGCCCACCGTAGGGTCGGCGCCCCGATCCAGCCGGTAATGATCCTCATGCGCCTTGAAATCCGGCAGGATGTTGGCCCAGGCCCATTCATCCTCCCCGGTCAGCGCGGCCCAGCCGTCATAGTCGCGCGCCTGGCCGCGCATATAGATCATGCCGTTGATCGAGGAGCAGCCGCCCAGCCCCAGCCCCCTGGGATAGCGGATGGCCCGCCCGCCAAGGCCAGGCTCGCGCTCGGTCTGGAACAGCCAATCGGTGCGGGGATTGCCGATGCAGTAGAGATAGCCGACCGGGATATGGATCCACGGATAGGTGTCGCGCTTGCCCGCCTCGATGAGCAGCACCCGCCTGGCCGGATCGCGGCTCAGCCGATTGGCGAGCAAGCACCCGGCCGTCCCGGCGCCCGCGATGATGTAGTCGTATGTTTCGAACGGGCTGGGCAAGTCGCGTCAGTGTTTCCGCCTGAGCTCGCTGCCATAGAGCGAAACCAGGCGGGCGATCACCGTCGCGTTGTAGACCGTCCCGACGATCGCCTCGAAGACCGTCCACATCCGCAGCATCGGGTTGAGCGCCGTGATGTCGCCGAAGCCGGTCGTCGTCAGGGTCGTGAAGCTGAAATACATGAGGGAACCCAGAGCGGGCGCCGTGCCCTGGGGGCCGGCGAAGGCATGCGGCAACCAGAAGGCGGCGATCACATAGGTCTGCGCCCAGAAGACGCCGAGCAGCAGATAGCCGCCGAAGGCGCTGCACAAAAGCTCCGAATCGACGCGCTCGGCCGTCAACATGCGTTCGGCCGCGAGGCGGACAACGGCAAGGAACAGGACGGCGAGCGTCACCACCGCCGCCGTGACCCGGACCTGGTCAGGCAGCGGCAGGGGCAGGTTGAGAACCAGCCAGAGCAGGACCAGGAACCGCATGAACCAGCGCAGCCGCAGATGCTTCCCGGCCTGCTGCAGGCACGCCGCAAGAAAGGCGATCGTCGGTATGACGAGCATCAGCCGCGACCCGCCCGAAATATCGGCGACGGGGCTCGCCAGGATCAGCAGCGTCAGCGAGGCGAGCAGGACGGCCATGCGGTGGCGCCTGAGGACTGCGGCGAGGCGCCCCAAGCCGCGGGACCGGCCGCCTTCGATGTCGGGGAGAGAAGCGTCCATCACCGCAGGTAGCCACCCGCCAGGACCGCTGACAAGGTTTTTCGCTGGCGCGATCATTGCCGCCAAAACGAAACTTCCGTCGCCTATCCTTGTTCTTCCTCGGGTAACCACCGAGGAGGCCCTCCGTTGCTGGACCAATTCGACCGACATGCCCGGGCCGTCGTCGACCGGCTGACGTGGGCGCCCGACTGGCTGGTCGCCCTGATCGTCTTCGCCGCGGCGCTGCTGGCCGCGTTGGTGGTGCATCGGGTGATCTTTCGGGTGCTGACCCGGCTGACGGAGAACAAGGAGCTGTTCTGGCGCTCTCTGGTCCAGCGTGGGGAGAGGCCGGCGCGATTCGCCATCGCCGTGTTCGGCTTCTCGGTCGCGGCCGGGGTGGCGCCGATGTCGCCGGCGCAGCAGACGCTGGTCCAGCATCTGCTGCTGGTCGCCCTCATCGCGCTCTTGGGCTGGCTGTCGGCGATCGCGCTCGATATCTGGGCGACGCTCTATCTCAGCCGCTACCAGCTCGACGTCGAGGACAATCTGCTGGCACGCAAGCACGCGACGCAGATGCGCATCCTGCAGCGCGTGGCGATGACGATGATCCTGGTGATCACCGTCGCCGCCATGCTGATGACCTTCGACCAGGTGCGCCAGTACGGCGTCAGCCTGCTGGCCTCGGCCGGCGCGGCCGGCATCGTCGTCGGCCTGGCGCTGCAGCCGCTGCTCAAGAACCTGGTTGCGGGCATCCAGCTCGCCATCACCCAGCCGATCCGGCTGGACGATGCCGTCATCGTCGAGGGCGAGTGGGGCAATATCGAGGAGATCGCGGCGACCTATGTCGTCGTCCGCCTGTGGGACTGGCGGCGCATGATCGTGCCGCTGACCTATTTCATCGAGCACCCGTTCCAGAACTGGACGCGCGAAAGCTCGTCCCTGATCGGCACCGTGATGCTCTATGCCGACTATGCCGCGCCGGTTGGGGCGATGCGGGCCAAGCTGGAGGAGATCGTGAAGGCCTCGCCCCTGTGGGACGGCAAGGTGGTCAACATGCAGGTCACGGACTTCAGGAACGACACGATGGAAATCCGCATGCTGATGAGCGCCGGTACTGCCGGGCGCGCCTTCGACCTGCGCTGCGAGGTCAGGGAGAAGATGATCGGCTGGCTGCAGCGGGAGCATCCCGCCGCCCTGCCCCGCCGCCGCGCCGAGGTCGCCATGCCCGCGGAGAACCGCGCTGCCTAGAACCCCGCGGTCAGCGACAACTGGAAGCTGCGCTGCACGTTCGGACCGCCGGTCTGGCGCTCGGAGGCGGCGTTGAGCTGGCGGGCGGTGAAGGCGATGGAGGTGGCGTCGGTGAAGCGGTAGGCGATACGCGCATCCACCGTGGCATAGGCGCCCAGATTGTAGCGGCGCAAAGAGTTCTGGTCGGGAGCGACGAAATCCCGGTACGCGGACTGCCAGCGCGCCTGAAGATCGCCCTCCCATGGGCCCCAGCTGTCGCCGATGCCGGCGGTCGCAACATGGCGCGGCGTGCTGTAGGCGAAATCGACATAGGAGTAGAGGTCGCCGTACTTGATCCCGGTATGGTCGGGTGTGGCGGTGAAACTATAGCTTGCATTCCAGCGTAGCCCGGACTTCAGGCTGCCCTTCAAGGCGATCTCCGGCCCGGCAGCAAGGCCATAGCCGGTCTGGGTGGTGAAGTAATAGTAATATCGGCTGTGCGGGACCGGGATGCCCGGGGCGCTGGACGGCTCGACATAAAGGTCGTCGCTGCGCTGGGCAAACAGCCCGACGGACAGCTTCGAGCTGATCGCGGGCAGGTCGCGGTCGTAATCCAGGCCCACATTCAGCACCGCCGTCGGCTTGATATGCGGCGTGCCGACGGCGGCATAGGGGCCAAACTCGTAATTCGGGAAGACAGCCTGGATGCCCAGGTCGTAGAGGCTCGGGATCTGCAGGCCGCGCCCGGCGAACAGCCGGATCGAATCCTTGTCGGTGACGCGGTAGACCAGCCCGGAATTGAAGCTGAAGCCGGTGATCGTGCGGTTGGCATAGTCGGCGTTGGTCAGGCCCGAAAAGGGCGCGGTCTTGCCGTCGAAATGGAGCGTCAGATAGTCGACGCGGCCGCTATTCACGAAGGACAGGCGGTCGGTGATCCGCCAGTTCCACATCAGGCTGCCGGCATAGATGTCATAGCCGATCTCGCCGCCCGGCAGGGTCAACTGGTCGCTGCGGTACTCGCCATGAACGCGCAGGCTGTTGTCGGGATCGAGGATCAGATCGTCGCTGCCCTGCAGCACATAGACCTGCCCGTGCAGCGCGCCGTAATTCGGCCGGTCGGAATAACGCTCCTCGTTGCGGTAGGCATCGAGGGTCAGCAGGCCCAGCGACGTTTCCGATTCCAGCCCGATGCGCACGGAATTGGTGCGGATGAACACGTCGGAATAGCTGTAGCCCTCGTTATAGGCGCCCCGGCTATCGGTCGCGGTGAGTCCCAGCGAAAGCTGCGTCGCGGGTGAGAGCTGGACCTTGCCGCTGATTGCGGCCGTGCCGTTCTGGTCGCGGACGACCGGGATGCCGGGCAGGTATGAGTTGGTGCCGGCCAGCGCGCGCACTTTCTGGCCACCCAGGGAGATCCGCACGCCGGCGGAGTCGCCCAGCGGCAGGATCTTGACCAGCGACCCGTCGACCTCGTTCGGCATGCCGAACGTCAGGTTCGCGCTGCCCAAACTGTCGGCCAACGGATCGTAGGTGACGATATTGATAACGCCATAGGCGGCATTGAAACCGTAGAGCGCCGAGTTCGGCCCCTTCACCACCTCGATCTGGCGGATTTCGCTGAGCCGCACCGGGATGCTCTTCCAGTCCACCTCGCCATAATCGTCGAGATAGACCTGGCGCCCGTTCAGCAGCACCAGCAGGCGCGGGTTGAAGGGCTGGTTGTAGCCGCGAATGCCGATCTCGGTATGGTTCGCGCCATAGACCCGCTCGTCGATGCCGGGGATGAAGCGCAGCGCGCCGGGAATGTCGACCGCGCCGCTGCGGCGGATATCGTCCTGGGTGACGATCTCCATATCCACCGGCGCCTCCGATACGCGCAGCGGCTCACCCGTGGCGGAGGCGGTCACCGGCTCGCCGAACATCTGCTCCAGCGCGCCGTATTGCAGGCTCTGGGCCGCGGCCGGGGCGCCGGTGAAGGCCAGGGGCAGCGCTATCGCAAGACGCTTCATTTCCGCTTCACCATCATCGCGAAGATCGGGGAGATGCGAACCGAGAGCGCCTCGGCCAGCCTGGTGTTGAGCGTGACCGAGACCCGCGGCTCCGCCTGGACCCACAGCACGCAGAGCTGCTGCTCGATGCATTGCGGATCGGTCGAAATTGTCGGCAGATGGCGGCGGGCGGCGGCCTCGACGATGTCCCGGGTGAAGGCCTTCAACCCTGGCATCAGCAGCAGGGCATCGACCTGCTCCAGCGTGTCGATATCGCCGGCCGCTATCGCGACCGCGCCAAGCTGCGTGGTGCCCGGCCCGGCCGCCGCGGAGACGGCGTCGGCCACCTTCGCCGCGTCGGACCGGCCGGTCTCGGCCGACCCGTCATAGACGACGCCGATCCGGATTTTCCCGGCATGGGGTATGCCCTCGACGAAGCCGAGCGTATGGCTGATCGCATCGATGTCCGCGGCCGAGGGCAGATCGGCCGCCCGTGCATCGCCGGCGGCGAAAGCCGCCGCGAGCAGCAACGCCGGGCGCAGGAGGCCGGTGAGGCGACGGACGGTCACTCCAGGCCGTACCCCTGGCGAGGCTCGATGCGCACGCGGCCGGGCGGAAAGACAACATGCACGGCGGTGCCGGCGCCCAGCGCGCTGTCCAATTTCAGCGTTCCGCCATGCAGCTCGATCAGGCGCTTGGTGAGCGGCAGGCCCAGCCCCGTTCCTTCATGCGTCCGGTTCATTTCCGCGTCGACCTGGAAGAACGGCTCGAACACGCGCTCGCGGTCGGCGTCGGAAATGCCTATGCCGGTATCCCGGACGACCAGCTCGACCGCGCCGTCGCCGCATTCGCCCAAGCCGACGGTGATCGTTCCGCCGGGCGGGGTGAATTTGATCGCGTTCGACAGCAGATTGAAGATGATCTGGCGCATCCGCCGCTGATCCGCGCCGACCGAGAAGGAAGCGGCGGGATCGGTGGCGGTGAGGGCCACCTTGGCGCGTTCCGCCTGCGGCCGCATCATCCGCACGCTGAAGTCGAGCACATCGTTGAGCACCAGATCGTCGTCGTCGATCTCCAGCTCCCCCGCCTCGGCCTTCGAGAAATCGAGGATGTCGTTGATGAGGCCGAGAAGGTGCTGCCCGCCATGCTCGATATCGCGCGCATATTCGATGCGCTTCGCATCGGTCGGCGCCGCGTCGCGGCCGATCAGCTGGGAAAATCCGATCACCGCGTTCAGCGGGGTTCTGAGCTCGTGGCTCATATTGGCCAGGAAGGCGGATTTGGCCCGGCTGGACTGCTCGGCGGCGTCGCGCGCGACGGTCAGCTCCTCCGCCTGGGCGACGAGGCGCTCGTTCACCTCGGTCAGGCGTTCGGCGGTGGTGCGCAGATCGGCCTCCGCCTCGTGCCGCCGCCGCTCATGCAGCAGCAGCGTGCCCAGAACCAGGGTCGCCGCCAAGTTGACGCCAGTCGCGGGGAGCGCGGACTGGAGCGCCGTGCCGGCCCCGGCGAACAGCGCCAGCACGCCGAGCGAACCCGCTGAGGAAAGGATCGCGAGAAGTGTCAGCTGCACGGTTCGGTTGGGGAACCGGCCGCCGAAACGTCCTTTCCCGGCCAGCTGGAACAGCAGCGCCGCCAGGGCCGCCGCGAAGAACGAGCCGGCATTGAGCTGCGTGGTCCCGGTTTCGAGCAGGTGCGGCGCCCCCGCCGAGCCGAGCTCGGCGATCGCCAGCGCCACCGCTGTCGAGAAGCCGCCCGAGATCGGTCCGGTGAGCGCGATCAGGACCGATTGGCAACCGATCGCCGCGCCCCCGTCGACGTGAAGCGGCACCAGCGTCGCGAGCGCGGTGGCGCCCCCGAACAGTCCGCCGATGACCGCCTGCTCGACCCTTGCGGTCCAATTCCGCGCCGCCGCCTGCTCCCGGACGATGCCATAGGCGATGACCGCGACCGCAAAGATCGCAACATTGAGCAGCGCTTCGACGGCAGTGATCTGCCAGAAAAGATTCATAGGAGCCGATAGGCCTGGGTCAGGTCCTTAAAATTCGTTGTTTCCAGGCTATGCGATACCGCCTCGGCCCGCCAAACACTATTTCGCCGCGGCTGAAAATCAGCCATGTAGCCGGCTCGAAAAAGATTGCAATAAAAACGTTTCTATGAAAATGTAATTTAGTCAATCGCCCGGTTCACGGGCAATTCCACCGAAACGGATGGTCGAGGGAGGCTTGGCGGTTTTGCCGGGCCTCCGGGCGCTTTGTCGTGCCCGCGCGGCTGCCGTTCGGCGTGGACGGGCGATTGCGCCAGGGAAGCAAAGGGGAAAAGTGTCATGCTCAGCCGTCACGTCATCTCAGCCACCATCTATGCCATCGCGGTAGCCGGCGCGGGTTCGACCGCGCACGCACAGGCACCGGCGGCGCAGCAGGCGGAGGCGCAGCAGGCGGAGGCGACAGCCGGCGGCGGACTGGAGGAGGTCGTCGTGACCGCCCGGCGCCGCGAAGAGCGGCTGCAGACCGCGCCCTATTCCGTGACCGCTTTCAGCGCCGCCAAGCTGGAGCAGCAGAATATCGGCGCGCTCAGCGACCTCGCCAAGGCCGTGCCGAATCTCAGCATCACCAAGCAGGCCGCCTATGGCAACGCGATCATCCCGGCGATCCGCGGGATCAGCGAGTCGGACACGATCCTGACGAACGACGCGCCGATCAGCATCTATCTCGACGGCGTGCTGATCGCGCGCCATGTCCGGGCCAATT
>CAZNNJ010000126.1:0-10642 GCA_964574305.1 uncultured Rhodospirillales bacterium
TGGCCAAGGCGGGGCACCTGGCCCGCATGCGTGTCCCAGCCGTCCAGCTCCAACGCCGCCAGCCGGGGCCCGTCGGGGTCGGCGAGTAGCCGGCCTGCTGTCCGGGCGAGCGAGACGAACGGATTCTCCCCGTTGTAAGGCGGCGCCCCGGCCAGCGCGTGGGCGCTGAATCCGCGCTGCTTCAGCCCGTCGTTCAAGGCTGTCTTCGTCAGCGGGTCTTCGGCGTGGAGCTCCAGCAGCTGGGCATAGTAATCCTCGCTCGGCTTCGGTAAGGCGTCGCGACCCCAGGCCGCCACCGGCGTCGGCCCCCGCAGCAGCAGCGGCAAGGTTGGGGTGAGCGCGATGGCATTGTCGCTGCTCGTGCCGGAGGGCAGCACCGCGGCCAGGCGGTTAAGCCATCCGCTCGGCAACCGCTGTTCAGCGCCGCATTCCAGCATGTCCTGCGCTTCGAAATGGCTGCGGCTGCGGTTCGGACCGGCGACCGCATGGAGCGGCAGGGCTTCACCCGACAGGTACAGTCCATGAATCTGCGCCAGCGCGGGATGCAGCCCCCAGAATCCGCCGAGGTCCAGCGCACCCCCGTCGCGGCCGGGCTCGGGTGGAACGAGCGGGGCACGCAAATTGCGGAGATTGTCGTCGCCATAGGGAATGACGGCCGACAATCCGTCCAATGCGCCGCGCAGGATGACGACCACCAGCCGCTTGGACGTGCCCGCTGGCGCCAGCGCGAGCGACACGCCGCCGAGTGCAATGGCCGAAGCGAGGCCGAGGAGCGTTGTGCGCCGTCGCAACATCATGGCTTTCACCTGCGCATGAATTCGGGTGAGGCGAGCAGAAGAGCCAGCGCCTCCCGCCGCGACCCGGCGTGACGTACGTGCTCGATCGTGGTCGCCGACAATAAAGGTTCGTAAGCCTCGATCAGCGCGACCGGTTCGGGAGCATCCGCTCTGCCGGCCATGGCGTAGGCCCAGTCGGCGCGGCGAAGCAGATCCTCGCCGGCCAGCCAGTCGGCCGCGCGGTCGGGCCATCCGTTCGGCAGAGGCGCGGCATGGAAGGCCTGCCCCAGATACTCCGTCGCCCAATAGGCCTTCCCCTGTTCGTCCGCGGTGCCGGGAACGTAATCCAGGGCGCGGCATACCGCCGCGACATATTCGACCGGAGAGCGGAACTTGGTCAGCGGCGTCCAGGCGGCGGGGAGCTGGGTGACCGCCAGGGAGGCAGCCTTCAAATCGCCGTCCGTCTGCGACAGCACCGCGGCGACGCGCCCGACATCCTGGGGATCGGGCGCGTCGGCGACGAAGTGGCGCACCAGCTGCTCCGCGATGCGCCGATAGGTGGCGGGATGCCGCGCCAGCCAGTGCAGGGCCGCCATGCCCCCATCGTATCCTTCGGGAAATACCTGCCCCATCAGCATCTTGGGGCCGGG
Organism: uncultured Rhodospirillales bacterium; assembly: GCA_964574305.1. Classification (GTDB taxonomy): domain Bacteria; phylum Pseudomonadota; class Alphaproteobacteria; order BOG-932; family Roseiterribacteraceae; genus BOG-932. The sequence continues at coordinate 1,427 of CAZNNJ010000126.1, forward strand.
TTCATGGGCCTCGGCGCGAAACACGAAGCCTCGGGGCTCATTGTTCTTTTCGACGCTCCAGCCGGTCAATATGCGGGCGAAGCTGGTGACGTCCTGCTGGGTGTAGCCGGAACCGACGCCAAGCGTGTGCAACTCCAGGCATTCGCGCGCCAGATTCTCGTTCAATCCCTGCCTGGTAGCCTTGCCGAGCGTGCTGTTCGGGCCGACGGAAGAGGCATTGTCCAGGTAATACAGCATGCCGGGGTGATGCATGACCGCGTTCAGCATGTCCTCGAAGCGGCCGGCGACATGCGGCCGGATGGCCTCATGGACGAAGGCTTCGATCAGCGACATCGTCGTGCCGCCGGCGCGCGGGCTGACCGTGAAATGATTGGCCCAGAACATGACGAGATGCTCGCGGAACGGCTGGCTGCTGCCGATCAGGACACCCATCGCCCGGCGGCGGTCGGCCTGGTATCGGTCGCCGATGAAATGCGGCGTTTCGCTCGCCATGCCGTGACGGAAGCGCTCGTTTCCCATATCCTCCAACTGGGCGGCTACCAGGGCGCTGTGCGTGTCCGGCGCTTCGCCGGTCAAGGCCGGGTCCGGGCTGTCCAGCTGAGACGAAAGCCAGGCTTGCGGGTCGGCGGGCGGCTGCTCGCCGCCGCGCATGCCGAGACCGAACCTAACTACAGCGTGAAGCGGGCTATTGCTCATGGTCGCGACGGTGTGAAGTTGCAGTGCAGCATCGACCGTCTTCATGGTATGCTAATTGCCGTCGTTCTGCCAGCCGGGATCAAACCGAAGGCGGCCGCCGGGAAGGAGGCTGGCCTTCATGGATAATCGAGCGTCGTTGGCATTGTCCGAAAATCAGGCAATTGACTGTATTTGCAGGTGGGGTGTGTCAATTTGCTGCCTGCATCTAAAGCGACTGTCGGATGGCGACCTATCTTTCTCCATTGTATTATGGGGTGTGGCGCCGCCAAGGGAGAGCTGAGTTGATCGATCTTGTATGCATCGGGATGAGCCATGTTCATTCTTTGCAAGAGGGATATCTCGACGGGGCGCATTTCGAGGAGAAGGGTGTCAATCTCAGAACCTTCATCCTAGGGCATCCTCCCTATACAAGGCCGGATTGGGTCGAAAACGGACGGGTGGTCTTCAGCGCGGAGTTCGACCGGGATTTCATGGAGTACCTGGGCGATATCAAGCCGAAGGCGATATTCACCCATATGACGGGTGCGCAACACTTTCATCTTTCTTTTCTGAACAGCCCAAGACCTTACGATTTCTTCCTCCCCGACGATCCCGCCGATCGCGGCGTCGATGCGGGCGCCGAGCTGATCCCGTATGACCTCATGTTCGAGACGTGCGAACTGCAAGCCGGGGGAATGGCGAATTGGCTGGGCCATCTGCGGGAGCTGACCGATCTGCCGATCTATCAAATCGCCATGCCTCCGCCGGTGACCGGCGACGAGTTCCTGCGGGCCCAGACGCACGGCGATCTGCGCGAGCAGATCGAGCGCTACGGCATAGCCCCGGAAGCGATCCGATCGAAAGTATGGGAGGTGTGCGTGCGCGCGGTTGAACGGCAGTGCGCCATGCACCGTGCCGGGGTCATTCCCGCGCCCCAGGCGGCGCTCGACGCCAACCGATGCCTTTTGACGCAATATCGCGGCCATGACGCAGTCCACGCCAACGGCGCATATGGGCGTCTGTTGATCGATCAGATGGCTGAGATCGTTCGCCGGCATTTGAACGGAGACGCATGATGGCTTCGCATCCCTATTCGGAACTCCCGAACCATTGTTTTTGGCGGCAGGCGATCGAGAAATCCGAGCCCGCCGAGGTCGACCCGGTGGTGAACGGGAAATTCAGGATAACCGCCTCCGATCGCATCGCCACCGCGGGAAGCTGCTTTGCCCAGAATATCGCCAGGTACCTGCGCAAGAACGGCTTCAACTACTTCGTGACCGAGACGGCGCACCCGCTGATCCCCGATCATCTGGCCGACAAATTCGGATACGGGATGTTCTCGGCACGGTACGGGAATATCTATACGTCCACGCAGCTGGTGCAGCTGTTGAAGAGGGCCTATGGCCTTTTCACGCCAGCCGAAGACCTTTGGGTGGGCGAGGACGGCCGATTGTACGATCCCTTTCGTCCGCGGATTCAGCCGCACGGTTTCGCCACCGGGCGCGAATACCATGCCGACCGGGAGCAGCATTACGCCGCCATTCGCCGAATGGTCGAGGAGATGGACGTCTTTGTCTTCACGCTCGGCCTTACGGAAGGGTGGGTTTCGAAGGAAGACGGGGCGGCGTTCCCGGTCTGCCCGGGCGTGGCCGCCGGCCAGTTCGACGCCGGACGTCATGGCCTCAAAAACCTCCGCGTCGCCGAGATATCGCGCGACATGCATGAGGCCTTCGACTTCATCAGGGCGCGCAACGCCTCCGTGCGATTCATTGTCACGGTTTCGCCGGTGCCCCTGGTCGCGACCGCGGAAAACCGGAGCGTCCTCCCCTCGACGACCTATTCCAAGTCGGCCTTGAGGGTGGTTTGCGAGGAGCTGGCGGCGGAGCACGCCGACGTGGCCTATTTCCCGGCCTATGAGGTCATCACCGGAAACTACGCCCGCGGGCGCTATTTCGCCAACGACCTGCGGTCGGTCACGGAGGAGGGCGTCGGCCACGTCATGCGGCTGTTCATGAAGCATTACACATCCGCGGCCATCGATGCCGAGCAGGGGCGCCCGGCCATGCGCAGCGATCCGGGATCGGAGGTTCGCGATCAGCTCGCGGCCATGCAGAAGGCCGCGCAGGTCATTTGCGACGAGGAGGTACTGGCGCGGTGAGCGGCCGGAGTATCCCGGGTTTCGCTTCAGTGCTTCGGGTGCAAATAACTCAAAGGCTCTCCTGCACGGCATCGTTCAGGAAGCGGAGTCGGGGGCGCCGCCAGATGTCGGAGCGATCTCAATGGCGGCGATCGCCGGCGGCTAGATAGTCTCGAACATAACGCCGCACACCCTCCTCGAGCGAGGTGAAGGTGGCCGGGTACCCGGCGTCCCGTAATCGATCCATGCGAGCTTGCGTGAAGAATTGATACTGGTCCCGTAGAGCGGCGGGCAAATCGATGAATTCTACCCGACGCGCGATCTCCATTGCACCGCAGACGATGTAAGCCAAATCGACAGCAGTCCGAGCCTCGCCGGTGCCGATGTTGAACAGGCCGTTCACGCCAGGCGAGGCCAGGAGCCACAGCATAATGTCGACGGCATCCCCAACCCAGATGAAGTCGCGGGCTTGGATTTTATCGGCACGGTTCGGCTGACTCAGTCGAAACACGCGTGCCGGGCCAGCTGCGGCCAGCTCCTCATAAATTACCTTAACTAACGAGACGCTGCCCTTCTTGTGATACTCGTTCGGACCATAGACGTTGAAAAATTTGAGTCCTACCCATTGCGGGGGTATCGGACGAGCGTCCCGGATCAGCGTCATGACCTGCAGATCGAAAACATGTTTTGACCAGCCGTAGAGGTTGGACGGCCGGAGCGTTGTCAGCAGGGCGGGGTCGTCATCGAAGGCGTGCTCGCCACTGCCGTAAGTCGCGGCCGACGATGCATAGATGAACCGGACTTTGTGGGTTGCACACCAGTTCCACAGCTCACGGGACAAATCGACATTCGTCCGCCAAAGAAGATCGCCATCGGTTGCGGTTGTTTGGCTGATTGCGCCGAGGTGATAGATCATCTCGATCTTGGGATTCGATGCCAGAAACGCGTGCAGCATTTCGGGCGCAATCAGGTGAGTCGGTGGATGGTGCTCGAGGTTTCGCCATTTCCCATGGCTTCCGAGGCGATCGACGACGACGGTTTCGTGCCCCCTCGCGCTGAGCTCGGCCTGCAGGTAAGACCCAATGAAGCCGGCGCCACCCGTTATGAGAATCATGGCCGGCCGTATATTTTTGCCGTGAGCATCAGCCTAGACCGGTAGCTGGCCGTCCACGGCATTGGTCAGGTCGCGGATCGTCTGCCGGCCGGCCGCCGCGGATCCGAAAGTTGCCGAAGGATCATCTGCGATAACCCATTGAGCTCCATCAGCGACATGCAGTGCCGCACCTTGGTACAATCCCCGTAGCATCCCAGGCAATCGAGCTCGGCAACCGCGGTTTTCGCGATCAGGCCGTCGAATTCGGGAATCTCCGCCACGCTTGTCGGTCCGAAAACCGCGACCGTCGGCAGGTTGATCGCCGTCGCGATGTGGAGCGCCAGGGTGTCTCCACACAGCAGCGTGTCCACCTGCGCCAGGACGGCGACGAATTCGGCGATCGAACTCTCCGTCAGGGCAGGCCGGACGCGATCATCGTGCGCGTACGCCGCCGCCGCGCGCTCGGACTTCTCGCGCTCCGCGGCGGCGCCGACCAGGAGCACATCGACATCCGGCTGTTCCAGCAGTTGAGCAATGAGGGCGATGATCTGGTCCACGTCGAGCATCTTCTTGGGCCAGCGGCCGCCCGAGCCGAGATTGATCGCCACCCGGCGGCGGCTCACGTCCGGAAGCAGCCCATCGACCCTGGTCGCCGCCGTGGCTAGCAGCTTTTCTGGAATCTGCAGCGCGGGACGGACCAGCGGGCCCTCCGGGCAGTCGATGATCCCCAGCATCAAGTCCTGGTACGAGCGGGTGTTCCGTCGCTTCAGCCGATCGAACGCCGCCATTTCGAGCCAGTGGCGGGCGGCTGGGTTGGAGGGCCTTATGACGCCGTTCTCGATGGAGTAGCCGACGGGGGGATGCTTCGCTCCGGCCGACGTGGCCAGCGAGGCGCTCAGCATGTCGTTCGACAGGGAATACACATAATCCCACCCGCCGGTTGCGCCCCGCAGCAGCCCGTCATTCGAGAGGAAGACGACCTCGTCGACATATTCCATCATCCTGACGAGCTCGGCTGACTCCGGCCTGGTCAACCAGGCGATGTAGGGCCTGTCGTGCTTGGCGATGATGTTCGGCAGCAGGCTGGCGCTGCGCAAGACGTCGCCGATGGCATCGAGCTTGACGAACAATATGCGATCGCCGAACTCGGAAACATGCGAGCAGGTCGGACATTCCGAGCCGTCCAGCTTATTGAAGTCGCATGGTTTGGACGCCCGATAGTAACGGCAATCGAAGTTGATCATTCAGGTTCGCTTTCTCCACGCATGGTTCACGCCACGGCCTTCAAGGTGAAGACCGCGGCAATTTCCTCACCCAGAATGGCATGGGCCCGCGAGCTCTGGACAACGATCTCCGCCGACTGAAACCCGACGTCCCGCGCCACGTCGAGAATGTCCCAGCCGGGCACGAAATATACCAGCCGCGTCCGCGTGCCCGACAGCGGATTGACCTCGAAAAGAGGGGTGCCGCGGTGGGCGATCGCTCCATCCGCGGTCATTTCCGAAAGGATCGCCGCGTCCCGCTCCCCATGACGGAAGGAGAAGGTCGCAAGAAGAACCCCCGTCCGCCTCAGGATACGGTGCGCTTCCCGCAAGAATTTCTCCATGCTCGGCGTGTATATCATGATGTCGGGCGCGAGATAGACGTCGAAGCTGCGGTCCGGCAGCTTCAGGTCGAGCGGATCCTCATGCCGGACCTGCGACAATCGCATGCGCATCACCGGGTTGGCGAGAAACGCGCTCTTGATCAGATAGGGAAAGTTCTGCGCCACCAGATCGGAAAAATGGGTCAGATCCTCGCCGAGATAGATCGGCGAGCAGAGGCCATGTTCGAGGATATGATCGAGAAAGAGCGTGAAAAGCGCGCGATACCGTGAGGTGAGCCCGCGCGCCTGGATGGATTCCCGGTAGTTCTTGCTGCTGATCGTGACCTGATCCGGTGGGATCACACCGAAATAGGGATCGATGAACCCGCTGGCCGAGATGCTTCCCGCAATTTCGTCAATATAGTCTTGCTTTCGGAGGATCGGCAGTGAGCTCGCCCATTGGTTCCACTGGGGCAATGAAGAGAAGCTCTCGCGGATTTCTAAGAACATCGTACCGCCTGCGGGCTTAAGGGGAGGCCGCCGGCACAGCCGCGCTGACCGCAAGCTCCCTCACGAGGAAGGAAAGCTGGCGAATGTCGGTTTCCGAGCCCTGAAACACCGTCCGCGTCGTGAACCGCACCGTGGTCAAACCCTCCGCATGAATGAGCCGCGCCGGAACCCAAAAGGAAATCCTGTGCATTCGCCCGTCGACCGAAAGACAGGTGATCGGCAGATCCTGGCCGTAAGCCGCGACAGTCAGATCGGCGAGATTCTCGATCCGTATGAACATCGAAATCTCGAAATCGAACCCGGACGCCAGGGGGAGGTCCAGAGCTGTCTCGGGCAGGGGACCGGTCCAGCGCATATCGCCGGTTTCCGGGGTCTCCGCTTCGTACCAGTTTGAACCGGGGATTGGCCCGGCGATGGGAATTTCCGTGGGCTCATGTATCGGCGCGTAGACGCCGCGGCTTGCAAGGGAGCCCAGGATGTCGTCGCGGGTCAGCGCGAAGGTGCGCCCGAATGTGGCGCGCGCCCGCTCGTAGAGGGCGATGTCCAGGGCATTTCTGGTCCGAAGGCGGCGCAGTGTTTCGGGGGCCAGGGATGCGGCGACATTGTCCTCCGGATCGTAATTCCGTTTCGGCAGCGTGTCCGGTGGGTGAAAGCCGAACTGCATCGATGCGCGCAGCGCATCGTTTTCGAAATCTTCGACGAAGCCGACGAAGTCAAACCGACGAAGCATCCTATCGGCTTTTTCGAAATCGACCGGCGTCTGGAAAACGCCGGCGTCGAGTGGGCGCCCCAACTCCTGCTCGCGGCGCAAGCCGGCGAGAATCGTCTTGCCCGGCGTGTCGTTCGAGAGAATCGCCGTCTGAACATTCGAGCAAAGGCTCATCACTTGGTCGTCCTGGACCAGGTCGTCCAGCGAACGTCCGACGGCCAAGTGGTGTGCGGGATGAAAGTTGGGGTCGCGGCGCAGATGCTTCAGATGGGAGATGGTCCGTGCCACCGGCTCACGCAGGAATACCATCGACTTAATATTCGCCGGCAGAAGGTCCAGAATGCCGGGGGTAAAATGCCCCTGAATCAGCTTGTAGCGGTCGAATTCCGAAATCCCGGACTCAACGAGCTCAGCCCAGCTTCCCAGCAGCAGAGTTTCTTCTGGGAAATATTGATTTCCCAGAAGCATTCTAAGTGTCGTGCCTGCGGTTTTTGGAATGTGCAGAAAAAAAATTCTGGGCCTGTTGTAGGCGCGAAATACGTTATGATTCATCTAGATATGGACCCACCGGATGGTAACTTGGCCGGTCTGACGACGCGATCCGGGGGGCGGAGCGCGCCTACCGCTAAACAGGCTCGTCCCACAATACCGCAGATTATCTCCTTTGACCTAACGCCTCGGTGGCTTGGCTGCACAATCTCTCCGCCACGTCGGTCCCGGTCGCCGGTCCTGGATCAGCCCTCGATCATGATCATTTGATTGACGGCAAGGCCGAGGTCGCGAACGTCCTGTCCGGTGCCCACCGCGGCGGGGGAACAAGCCTTCGGCAAATAAAGATCGATGTCCAGTTCCGGCCGGCTGAACACCCAGGCCGGAATGCGGAACTCGATTTCCGCCGGGCCTTTAACCAGCCCAAAACCGACACGCAGGAAATTCGCGTAAATGTGCAGCTCCTGATACGGCACAACCTTGTCGACCAGGAACGGAAGGCAGCTGACGATCAGAGAGACGTCCGATTTGGGGACGGACACGGAAAATGAGAGGCGGGCGTTGTGGCTCTGGGTCCACACGATGCCGGCTTCCGGCGTGGCCCAACCGTCACTGCAATAGAGGAGGGCGTTTCCGCCCTGGGTAAAGCGGAGAACCTCTCCCCAGCGATATGTTGCTCTGCCGTTGGCGGCATTGCCAGGTCCTGACGTTTTCATTTCTCGATGCCTCATTGTTCGGGGCTTAAGATTAAACATAGACGCGGCGGGCAATTCAGCCTTGTCTTATGAAGTCACATACCGTCAATTGTAACAGAACCTTTGCCAAGACTTAGCTAAAAGGAAATCCTGCGAATTCCGAGCGGTAAGATAACGCAGCATTATTAGCCTCAGCAGCTCCACGCGTGCAAGCGCTAATGGAGTTCGCGATCGGGCAAGTGCCCAGGTTTTCGCGGCAAATCGCCTTGGCGCCAGGGGTTCGGAAAGACTTTACGCTGCAGTGCGGCATTATGCAGCAAAGGCCTGTCCGGGTGTCGGCCATGCCACGCTTGGCTCACCAGGGCGCAATCTCGGCAATGATGAAGGACGCCCAGCGGCTCATCGACCAATAGCCCATGGTGAGCAACTCGGCGTCCCCTGCGCCGATGCCACGGGCGACGAGCTCTTCGCCTAGAATGCCGGCGTCGATCTCACCTGAGGAGATTACCCGAAAGCCCGCCTCCTTCAGCCACACTTGAATCTGAGACGTGGTCAAAGGCTCCCGGTGCGTGGGGTCGTCGCTGAAGTTTGACGCCAGGACATCGATGCCTTCAGCCTTGAAGTGTCTTCGGGAAGGCAACCTCACAGTGTGTGGGCTCGGCCACTCAATGTATAGCTTGGCGCCCGGGGCGGCATTCTCCACGATCCAGCGCAACAGCTCCTGCGGCGCCTTCAAATGCTCGATCACATGGATCATGGCGATACCGTTGAAATCGATGCCCGGAAACGACGGCATCTCGTCATCGAGATCGACCTCCGCCCACCCGGCATATTTAAGCGTGTGCGGCGAATTCTGCGGCGCACCACCGGAGCCAAATCGGATACCAACCCCGTAAAACGACAGGTCCGACCGCCGAGGCTCCGGCCATTCCTTGTGTACGACCAAACCGCCCTCACCAGCGCCCAAATCGAGCAGGGCGGCATCGGCGGGGAGCGTCTTGATGAATCGAACCCGCGGATGGCAGCTCCAATAATGCCGCGCTACCTCCCGGTCAGAAAGTTGCAACGTGGCCTTCGCGGCCCTCAGGCGAGCTGCCGCGGCCCGTACTTCCAGCGGAAAAGCCGGCCTGTCGCCGCGTGGGATGACAGATACCTGCTCACTCGCTAACGGCATATCGTGCTCCTGTCGTTGGGCGCGCATCGGGTACTACATGGAGAAGGCACGGGTCAATATCGGAACCGGAACAACGAGAAATCATTTTGTCGCAACCTTCAATATATGTTTCGGTTTGACCGGAACGGTCGGGGATTTTTTGATTTAAT
>CAZNNJ010000127.1:0-10581 GCA_964574305.1 uncultured Rhodospirillales bacterium
ACCTCCTCGACCTTGCTGACATTGGTCGTGATCCCGGCGATCTATGGCCTGGTCAAAGGCTGGGGCTTGCCCCAGACCGCGCCGGCGCAAGCTGCAGACCCTCGCCACGAACTCGTGCCGGCGGAGTGAACGCGATGGGCAACCAGCACATTCGCGGCATCGGCCCGGCAGGTAGGACCCTGATCGTGCTGCTCGTCCTCGCTCTCGCGGCGGTATGGACTGGCGGCCAGTTTCTAGCGGCGCCGTGCGCAATGAGCGCGGCGGGCACAGCCGCATCCGCACCCGGCACGGACGGCCCGCGCAAATCCGAGCACGCATCATGTCTGGGTGCGCTCGCCTGTTGTCAGGCCGCACCCAACGTTCTTGCTCCGGCAGGTTCAGCATGGCTTCCGGCCGACTGGCGGCAGATCGCCTATCTCACCGTTACGAAATCCCTAACCGGGCTGCACCCGAAGCCCGAGCTCCCCCCGCCGACGATCCTCGGCTAGCGGACCTCGGCGGTGCCCCCTGGGACGCCGCACGGGGCTTTGCGTGCCGGACGTCCGTCCGCGCGCATCGGCGGCCCGCATCCTCCCGGGAATTCCCTTTCATTTTCCATGCCTCTCAGAGGCCACATACGAGGATCGAATCATGTCCAGCGTTATCAACACCATCGTTCGCAATATCGCTGTCCGCACTTCCTCCAAGGCGCGCCTAGCGCTGGCGGTCGGGGCGTTGGGAACTGCCGTCGCCCTGGGCCATGCCGCCCCGGCCGCGCCGCTTCCCGAGCATCCCTGCACGCCTGCGCTGGGCCAGCTGCTGGCGGACTGGAACGCGGCCGGCTTCGACATGCCGTCGAAGCCGGGTCAGGCCATCGTTCACGGCCGGAATGGCCGCGTCAGCTCCGGTCCGGAAGTGACTGCGATGGCCGGCCGGATACGGCAGGCGATCATCGATTGCGAGCATGGCGACATAGCGGCGGTCGAGCGGGAGGTCGCCCTGGCGGAAAACCAGCTTCGCGCTGGCTAAGACGCGCCGCGGCTGTTTTGGAACGACTGCCGGGGGTCTTCGGCCCCCGGCAGTCAACAAACGATCCGGTTCGGCAGCCGCGCCTTAATCGGCGACCGGGCGCAATAGCGGTGGGCGCTTTTCACCAACTACGATACGTCCTGACAATCCGGAGCGTCAAAAAAGCGCCATGCTGTTGCCCGTCGGGACGTACCGATGCGCGCTTCGGAGACAGCTGTGGACTACGATGATCGTCACGGCCATGCGGGCAAGCTCCCTCAGTTCGCCTCTCTACGCAATGACGAAACGCGCATCAAAATCGGCGCCGATCGCACGCAGTCTCGTCAACCAGCCAGGGAGTAAGAGCATGGCAGCCACCGATACGCTTCGCCATAGGAAGATCCCACTGAGCCATGGATCCGGCGCGATGCCGGCCCTCGGGTTCGGCACGCTGATCCCGGATCGCCTTGCCACCGGGCAGGCTACCAAGACGGCATTGGAAGTCGGATTTCGGCATTTCGATTGCGCCGAACGCTACCTGAATGAAGACGCGGTCGGCGAGGCGATGCAGGAAGTGTCCAAGGCGGGCGCGATCCGGCGGGAGGATGTCTTCGTCACCACCAAGCTGTGGAACACCAATCATCGTCCCGAGCGGGTCGCGCCGGCATTCGAGGCGAGTTGCCGGCGGCTGCAGGTCGACTATGTCGATTGCTATCTGATCCATACCCCGTTCGCCTTCAAGCCCGGCGACGATCCGCACCCGACGGACGCGCACGGCCAGGTCATCTATGATTCCGGGGTCACGCTGGTCGAGACATGGCACGCGCTGGAGCGCCTTGTGGATGACGGCAGGTGCGGGGCGATCGGCCTGTCGGATATTACCTTGGACAAGCTGCGGGAGGTCGTCGCGGCCGCGCGGATCAAGCCTGCCGTGGTGCAGGTCGAATCCCATCCGTATCTGCCCGAATGGGAGCTGTTCGACTTCTGCCGGCAGCATGGAATCGTGCTGCTCGCCTTCGCACCGCTGGGACATGGGTCCGAACCGAAAATAACCGACGACCCGGTCATCACCGCCATTGCCCGGCGGATCCAGAAAACCCCTGCGCAGGTAGCGCTGGCATGGGCGGTGCAACGCGGCACGGCGTTACTGACAACCTCGACCAAACCTGACCGCATCCGTGAGAATTTCGATATTGCGATGCTGCCTGAAGACGCCATGCAGGAGATGCGTGAAGGTATCGCCACGAAGGTCCGCTTCAACAGCGTGGTGGCGACCGGCGTGCCTGGATTCATCCCCCAGGCCCCGTAAGTCGAACCCAGCGGCGCGGGAGTGTGCGCCACGCATGCACGCAGGCTTTCCCAGGCTCCTCTATTCCCCTCTTTTGCCTCTGTGATAGCGTTACGCCCGTATCCGCGTGTGATCCAGGATGATTTTCGCCTCGGATCGGCTTGCGGGCATCACGGCCCGCGGCGGGGTTGCAGGGCACTTGACCTAAATTCGGAAGGGTCGACGCGAGATGATCAACGGGAACCTCGGCTGCCGTCTTCTGCCTCTCGCCGCCATTCTGCTGTCCGCCGGCCTTGCCGGCTGCGATCGGAAGCAGGAGGCGCCACCCGATATCCGGCCCGTGCGGGCCGTGACGGTCGAGCCGGGGGCCAGCGCCGTCACCAACACGCTGACGGGCGAAATCCGGGCGCGCTATGAGAGCGACCTCGGCTTCCGGATCGACGGCAAGATCGTCGACCGGCCGGTCGATGTCGGCAGCGTCGTCAAGAAGGGGGAGGTTCTCGCCAAGCTCGACCCGCAGCCGCGCCAGCAGGACCTCCTGTCGGCAAAGGCCGACGCGGCCGCCGCGAAGGCGACGCTGGCCAAGGACCAGGCAGCCGAGGCTCGCCAGGCGCAACTGCTGAAGGACGGCTACGCCACCCGCGCCAATTATGACGATGCTGTCGCAGCCCTGCGGGCGTCGCAATCGCAGGTCGAATCGACCGCTGCGCGGCTGCAGCAGGCCCAGGACAATCTGGGCTATACCCAGCTTCTCGCCGACGCCGACGGCGTCATCACTTCGGTGACCGGCAATATCGGGCAGGTGGTCAGCGCCGGGCAGGCGGTGGTGCGCCTGGCCCAGCCGGGGGAACGCGAGGCCGCCTTCAATGTCTCGGAAGCCATCCTCAGCGCCGCGCCCACCGCGCCGCCGGTCACGGTGACCTTGGCCAGCAATCCGTCGATCAAGGTGGTGGGCCAGGTTCGCTATGTCTCGCCGCAGGCGGACCCGACGACGCGGACCTATGAGGGCCGCGTCTCACTGCCCAACGCCCCGCCAGAGATGCGGCTGGGCGCCACCGTCATCGGCAGCGCCTCGTTCCACAGCGAAGGCCTCGTCGAGTTGCCGGGCAGCGCCCTGTTCGAGCAGGATGGCAAGCCCGCCGTGTGGATCGTCGATGCCAAGGCGGGTACCGTCTCGCTCAAGCCCGTCTCGGTAAGCCGCTATAGCGGCGACAAGATCGTGATCGGCAGCGGACTGAACAAAGGGGATGTCGTGGTGACGGCCGGGGTCCAGAAGCTGATTCCCGGACAGAAGGTGCGGCTGCTGAACTCAGCCACCCAATGATGTCGATCAACCTTTCGGAATGGGCGCTGCGGCACCGGCCGCTCGTCTGGTACCTGATGCTGGTCTTCATCCTGGCCGGCATCTTCTCCTACCTGTCGCTCGGCCGGGAGGAGGACCCGTCCTTCACCATCAAGACCATGGTCGTGTCGGCCAAATGGCAGGGCGCGACGATCGACGACACGTTGCAGCAGGTCACCGACCGGATCGAGAAGAAGCTGCAGGAGACGCCGTCCCTCGACTATCTGCGCTCCTACACCAGGCCGGGCGAAACGACGATTTTCGTCAACCTGCTGGAAGCAACGCCCGCCAGCGCCGTGCCGGGCCTGTGGCAGAAGGTACGCAACGAAGTCAACGACATCGCGCCGACGCTGCCCGCCGGCGTCAACGGCCCGTTCTTCAACGATGAGTTCGGCGACGTCTACGGCATCATCTATGCCTTCACCGCCGATGGCTTCACCGACCGCGAACTGCGCGACTATGTCGAAGGCGTCCGCAATCAGCTGCTCACCGTGCCGGATGCCGGCAAGGTCCAGCTGGTCGGCGCGCAGGACGAAAAACTCTATATCGAATTCGATATCCACCGCATGGCCGGGCTCGGCCTCAACCGCAACCAGATCATCCAGAGCCTGAAAGACCAGAACGCGGTGACGCCGTCGGGCGTCATCCAGACAGGGTCCGAGAAATTCGCTGTTCGCGTCTCCGGCGCGTTCGGCTCGGAGGAAGATCTGTCGCGCATCAATTTCTTCGCCAACGGCAAATATGTCCGGCTGCCCGATATCGCCACGGTACGCCATGCCTATGCCGATCCGCCGCAGCCGATCTTCCAGTTCAACGGCCAGAAGGCGATCGGGCTGGCGCTGTCCATGCGCGCCGGCGGCAACAACCTCGCCTTCGGCGAAGCGGTCAAGCGCAAGATGGCCGAGATCGTCCACGATCTGCCGATCGGGATCGAGCCTCACCTGGTGTCGGACCAGCCGGTGGTGGTCGGCCATGCCATCTCCGGCTTCACCGACGCGCTGTGGGAAGCGATCGCCATCGTGCTCGCGGTCAGCTTCCTGAGCCTGGGCCTGCGCGCCGGACTGGTGGTCGCCGTCACCATCCCGCTGGTGCTGGCGATCGTCTTCGTCGGGAGGGAGATCGCGGGCATCAGCCTGCAGCGCATTTCGCTGGGCGCGCTGATCATCGCGCTCGGCCTGCTGGTCGACGACGCCATGATCACGATCGAGATGATGATCAGCCAGCTCGAGGCGGGGGTCGACAGGGTCAAGGCCGCGACCCACGCCTATGTGACCACCGCCTTCCCGATGCTGACCGGCACGCTGGTGACGGTCGCCGGCTTCGTGCCTGTCGGGTTCGCGCGCAGCAGCGCCGGCGAATATTGCTTCTCGCTGTTCGCGGTCGTGGTCATCGCCTTGCTCATCTCGTGGGTCGTGGCGGTACTGTTCACACCGCTGATCGGCGTCACGATCCTGCCGGCAACCATGCACAGACACGAGGCGAAGACGCCAAGCCGCGCCGGCGGCCTGTTCCACCGGGTCCTGGTGGGCGCGCTGCGCGCCAAATATATCGTCATCGCCGGCACCCTTGCCCTGCTCGTCGCGGCCATCGCCGGCTTCGGCCTGGTCCAGCAGCAATTCTTCCCGTCGTCGGACCGGCCGGAGCTGCTGGTCAACCTCAATCTGCCCCAGAACGCCTCGATCTATGCGACTCAGGCCGCGGTTACGCAGTTCGAGACGCTGCTGAAGGACGACCCGGATATCGATCACTACTCGATCTATATCGGCCAGGGCGCCGTCCGCTTCATCCTGACCCTGGACGTTCAACTCGCGAACGACAATTTCGCCCAGGCCGTGATCGTCGCCAAGGACGCGGAGGCACGCGAACGGCTGCGCACCCGCCTGGATGCCGCGATCCAGGAGCAGTTCCCAGGAGCCATCATCCGCCTGTCGCCGCTGGAATTGGGGCCGCCGGTCGGCTGGCCGCTGCAATACAGAGTGAGCGGCCCCGATCCGGAGGGCACGCGCGCCGCCGCCTTCCGCGCCGCGCAGGTTCTCGCTTCCGATCCGCGCACCAAGCTGATCAATTTCGACTGGAACGAGCCGGGAAAGGCGATCCGTGTGACGCTCGACCAGGATCAGGTCAGGCGTCTGGGCCTCTCCACCCAATCCCTGTCCCAGGCGCTCAACGCCGTGCTCACCGGCATGAACATCACCCAGGTGCGCAGCGGCATCTATCTGGTCGATGTCGTGGGCCGCGCCGAGGCCGATCAGCGGCAGACGGCCGAGACGCTGCGCAACCTGCAGGTGCCGCTCGATGACGGCCGCACCGTGCCGCTGTCGCAGTTCGCGACCTTCGACTACACGATCGAGCCGCCGATCGTCTGGCGCCGCGACCTTCTGCCGACCATTACCGTACAGGCCGACGTGGTGAAGGGCGTCCAGGCGAAGACCGTCAATGCCGCGCTCACCCGGCCGATGGCGGACTTCGCCGCATCCCTGCCGCCCGGCTATTCCATCGCGGCGGGCGGCACCTTTGAATCCAGGCCCAAGGCCCAGGCCTCGTTCGCGTCGTTTTTCCCGTGTACGTTGCTGCTGATGATGACCATCCTCATGCTGCAGATACAAAGTTTCCAGCGGCTGTTCCTGGTGATCAGCGTCGCGCCGTTCGGGCTGATCGGCGTGGTCGCGGCGCTGCTGCCGACCAACACGCCGATGGGCTTCGTCGCCATCCTGGGCATCATCGCGCTGGTCGGCATGATCATCCGCAACTCCGTGATCCTGATCGACCAGATCGAGACCAACGTGGCCACGGGCCAGGACAAATGGAACGCGGTGATCGACGCCGCCAACCACCGGCTGCGCCCGATTCTGCTGACCGCGGCCGCCGCAATCCTCGGCATGCTGCCGATCGCCCGCGAAGTGTTCTGGGGCCCGATGGCCTTCGCCATAATCGGCGGCCTGGCCGTCGCCACCGCGCTGACCCTGGTGTTCCTGCCGGCGCTCTATGTCGCCTGGTTCCGGGTGAAGGAACCGGCGACGTAGGTGGCCGAGATCCTGTCGGGAAGCCTGGACGTTCTGGCCTCTGGCTTCGCTTACGCTGAGGACCCGCGCTGGCGGAACGGCCGGCTCCATTTCTCGGACATGTATGGCGGCAAGGTCCACAGCGTGACGCCAGCCGGCGCGGTCGAGACGGTGCTGGACCTCGGCGACGGCACGCCGTCGGGGCTGGGCTTCATGCCGAATGGCGACCTGCTGGTCGTCTCGATGTTCGAACGCGTGCTGCTGAGGGTGGGTGCGTCGGGCCTCGCCCGCCATGCCGACCTCGCCCCGCTCGCCCCGCATTCGATCAACGACATGGTCGTCGACCGCGCCGGCCGGGCCTATGTCGGCCAGAGCGGCTTCGACTATTGGGCCGGCGAGGCGCCGAGGCCCGCCCCGCTGATCGCTGTCGAGCCCGATGGGTCGATAAGCGTGGCCGCGCCGGACCTGATGGTCGGCAACGGCTGCGTGATCACCGACGACGGCCGCATCCTGATCGTCGCCGAAACCCTCGGCCACCGCATCAGCGCCTTCGATATCGGCGAATCAGGCCGGCTTTCCGGCCGCCGGGTCTTCGCCACCCTGCCCGACAACCACATGCCCGACGGCATCTGCCTGGACACCGAAGGCGGCGTCTGGGCCGCCTGCCCCAGCGGCCTCGGCGTCGCCCGCTTCGAGGCCGGCGGCCACCTCACCCACATCGTCCCCCTGCCCGAACCCCACCGCGCCTATGCCTGCATGCTGGGCGGTGAAGACCGGCGGACGCTGTTCATTTGCAGCTCGGAAACCTCCGACCGGGTGGAGGCGCGGCGGATGCGATCTTCACTAATCCTGGCGCTGTCTGTCGGTTTTGCGGGTGCGGGTTTGCCTTAATCCACTACCGATGAACCATCACTCGACCCGCAAATCCCCCCACGCGATCTCCGTGCACATGCGGTGGAAGTCCGGGCTGTACCAGGGGGCGTTGACCTGGAGGCGGTCGTGCTTCTGGTTGACGTAGTAGTTCTTCTCCTTGCCGCTGCCCTTTTGCATCAGGATCAGCTTGCGGCTCTCCGCATCCATGGCGGCGTTGTAGGCGGTGTAGGCCTCGTGAGTCACCTCGACCCGTGGGCCGCCGTCGGCCAGCATCCGCATCATGCAGCGGGCGGCATAGGCGGCCCAGATGACGTACCAGACCGGGATATGCGTGCCGCCCGAGACCGGCTGGGAGTTGGGGCCGTAAAGCATGAACAGGTTCGGGAAATCCGGCACCATCATGCCGAGATAGGCGCGCGGGCCGTCGGCGGCGGACCAGGTCTCGTGCAGGTCGGCCCCGCCCTTGCCAACGATCTGGGCCGGCCAGAGATATTTGACGATGTCGAATCCGGTCGCGGTGATGATGACGTCGAGCTCGCGCACCTTGCCGTCGGCGGTCTCGATCCCGGCCTCGGTCAGGCGAACGATGCCGTCGGTCACCAACTCGACATTGTCGCGGGTCAGCGCCTTGTACCAGCCGTTATCGACGACCGGGCGGCGCGAGAACGGGGCATAGTCCGGGACCAGCTTTTCGATCAGGTCCTCGCGGCCGCCCACCTGGGCCTTGATATAGCCCGTCAGGAACTCGCGCAGCTTGTCGTTCACCGGGTTGATCTGGCCGCCGCTCTCCTGCCAGGCCGGGTCTGGCAGGACCATGTTGTGGGTCTCGAACAGGCCGGCGAACGACATGTACCGCGCCCAATTCCAGAAGCCGGGGAAATTCTCCAGCAGCCAGGCGGTCTCGGGCTCGACCGGGACCCCGTATTTCTCGCGCGGCGATATCCATTGCGGGGTGCGCTGGAACACCGAGACCTGCGCCGCGTCGCGCGCGACCGCGCTCAGCAGCTGCACGCCGGTCGATCCGTTGCCGATCACCGCGACCCGCTTGCCGGTGAGGTCGAGGTCCTCCGGCCAGCGGTTGGGATGGACGATCTGGCCCTTGAAGGCCTCCCGGTTCTCGAATTCCGGGAATTTCGGGTTGGCGAACACGCCGGTGCAGGAGATGATGAAATTCGCCTCCAGCGTCTCCATCCCGTCCGGCGTCTCGATATCCAGCACCCAGCGGCCGCGCGCCTCGTCGAAGGTCGCGCGCTTGAGGTCGCGCTTGAAGCGGCTCTTCTCCCAGACGCCGTATTTCCTGGACACGTGGGTCAGGTATTCCCGTACCTGCTCGCCGCGGCCGAAATACTCACTCCACTTGTAACCCTTCTCGAACAGCAGCTCGTAGCTGTTGGACTGGGTGTCGACCCGCACGTCCGGATAGCGGTTGATCGTCCAGGTGCCGCCAGGGTCGGCCCGGCGCTCGATCACCACATAGGGGATGCCGAGCCGCTCCATCTGCACCGCCGTGGCGAGGCCGGAAAAGCCGCTGCCGATGATCGCGACCCGGAAATCCTCAGGCAGGTCCCGCGCCTCGGTCTCCCACTCGGCCATTAGCGGAAAATCCTGAAAGGCGGGCAGGTCGCGGCGCGACTTATATTCCAGGTCGCCCATCCGGCCGCCGGTGGCCATGTCCATCAGCTTGCGCAGCTCAGCCTCGGGCGGTTCGGGCAGCGGCATGGGGCTGGCGTTGGCGGTCAGCCAGGAGACCGCCTTGCCGATCAGCAGCTCCCGCTGATCCGGCGTCATCTTAGCGGCGACCGGCAGGGCCTCGATCTCGGGGTCCTTGGTGTTGTGATAGAGCGCCAGCCGCACACCGTTCATGTCGGCCAGCTCGACCGCGCGCCGGATGAAGGCGGGATCTACGTCGGCACCCATCGCAAGATTGTTGTCCCCGTCCACGTCCGCTCCCCATCCAAAGCTGATTTTTGCAATATCGAAATTGTTTTTCATATTACGCGAAAACGCACCCTGAGGGCAACGCTGGACACAGCATTTGCCGCTGGCGAGGAAAGCCGAACCGACTACAGTGCGCGCGTCAACCAAACCCGGCGAGGGCAGGCTAAGGATGGTTTTGCGGACGCGGACGCTCGACGATCTGCGCGCGCTGGCGCTGAGCCCGTTCGCCGGCGACACGGTTTCGCCGCTGGGCACCGCCCACGCGGTCGTTGTCACCAGCGAGCTGTTGGCCCAAGCCCGCGCGGCAGCGGACGGCGACGCGATCGCGCAGGCGATGGCCACGCTCCCCTGCCCGGTCGTCGCCATCGGCGAGGCCGCGCCGGGCATTGCCGGGATGTACGATGCGATCGCCGGGACCGAGGCCGAATGCGTGGCGATGCTCGCCACGATCGACCGGTCGCCGATTGCCGCCGCCGTCCTCGTCCAGGTGCTGCGCGTCACGCCGAGCTTGCCGGTCGCCGGGGCGCTGAAGCTCGAATCGCTGGCCTACGCGACGCTCCAGGCTGGGCTGGAGCATAAAGCCTGGTTGGCGAACCGTCGGCCCGCGCAAACCGCCGCTCTGGAGAGCGAACCGCCGGTCCTGGCTGAACGCAACGGCGGCGCGCTTCGCCTGACGCTCAATCGCCCGGCGCGGCACAACGCCCTGTCCGTCGAGCTGCGCGACGCACTCTGCGAGGCGTTTCAGCTCGTGTTGGCCGATCCGGGGATCGAGAGGGTGAGCGTCTCCGGCGCGGGGCGCTGCTTCAGCATCGGCGGCGATCTCGACGAGTTCGGCACCGCGCCCGATCCGGCGACCGCCCATGCGATCCGCTCCATCCGCATGCCGGCGCTGTTCCTGAGCCGCTGCGCCGACCGGGTGGAGTTCGCCGTCCACGGCGCCTGCATCGGCGCGGGCGTCGAGCTGCCGGCCTTCGGCCGCAGGGTCGTGGCGGCGCGGAACAGTTTGTTCCAGCTGCCGGAGCCGCGCCTCGGCCTCATACCCGGCGCCGGCGGCTGCGTCAGCCGGGCCCGCCGCATCGGCCGGCACCCCACCCCCTGGCCTGCCCCGAACCGCCGCCGGCACGGCCCCGCCCCGGCACCGAAGGCGGTCG
>CAZNNJ010000128.1:0-10534 GCA_964574305.1 uncultured Rhodospirillales bacterium
GCTGACCGGCGCGACGCTGTGGCTGAATTCCCAGCCGCTGACCCAGCAGTCGCTGGAAGGTAAGGTCGTGCTGGTCGATTTCTGGACCTATTCCTGCATCAACTGCCTGCGGACGCTGCCCTACGTCAAAGCCTGGAACGAAAAGTACAAGGACAAGGGGTTGGTGGTGATCGGCGTGCACGCGCCGGAGTTCGCCTTCGAGAAGGACCCGGCCAATGTCCGCAAGGCCGTGGCCGACCTGGGCGTCACCTATCCGGTGGCGCTGGATAACGACTTCGCGATCTGGCGGATGTTCGACAACAAATACTGGCCGGCCCATTACTTCATCGATGCCAAGGGCATCATCCGCCACCACCATTTCGGCGAGGGCGGATACGAGGAATCCGAAAAGGTGATCCAGCAGCTGCTGGAAGAGGCCGGGCACAAGGATGTCGGCGGCGGACTGGTCGCAGCCAAGGCGGGCGGCATCGAGATGGCGGCCGACAAGGCCAACGACGTCACGCCGGAGACTTATGTCAATTACAGCCGCGGCGAACGCTTCGTCTCGCCCGAGGAGGCGCACGATACGCCGACCCAGTTCAGCGTGCCGGCGGCCCTGGACACAAATCACTGGGGCCTGACCGGCGACTGGACGATCGGCGAGGAGCATTCGACCGTGAATGTGCCCGGCGGCAGGATCGTCTACCGCTTTCACGCCCGCGACCTGCATCTGGTGCTGGGCCCGGGCGCGGACGGCAAGCCGGTGCGCTTCAAGGTCACCATCGACGGCAAGGCGCCGGGCGCCGATCACGGCGTCGATACCGATGCCGACGGCAACGGCACGATCGCCGGCCAGCGCCTCTACCAGCTGATCCGCCAGGCGGGTACGGTCGAGGACCGCACCTTCGCCATCGAGTTCCTCGATCCGGGGGCGGAGGCGTTCGCGTTTACCTTCGGCTAGACCCTGCCCTCGTTCAGCACCTGGTTGATCTTCTCCGCCAGCGCCGCATAGGTGAAGGGCTTGCCGATCAGCGCAACGCCGGCGTCCAGGCGGCCGCCATGGACGATCGCGTTGCGGGTATAGCCTGAGGTGAACAGGACCTTCAGGCTCGGGCGCAGCTTGGTTGCCTCGTCGGCGAGCTGGCGGCCGTTCATGCCGCCCGGCAGGCCGACATCGGTGAACAGCAGCTGGATCGCCATGTTGGATTCGATGAGGCGCAGCGCGGCATGCCCGTTCGCCGCCTCGAGCACGCCATAGCCGAGCTCGCGCAGCATCTCGACGGTGAAGCCGCGCACCGCCTCCTCGTCCTCGACGACCAGAACGACCTCGGACCGGGCCGCCTTGGGCAGCGCCTGCTCGCCGATATCGCCGTCCGTTTCGCCATCCGGCGAGACCAGCCGCGGCAGGTAGAGCTTGACCGTCGTGCCCTCGCCCAGCTCGCTATAGATCTTGATGTGCCCGCCCGACTGCTTGACGAAGCCGTAGACCTGGGAGAGGCCCAGCCCGGTGCCGTGGCCGACATCCTTGGTGGTGAAGAACGGCTCGAAGGCGCTGGCCAGCACCTCCTTGGTCATGCCGCTGCCGGTGTCGGTGACGGCGATCAGCACATACTGGCCAGCCGCCACATCCTGGAGCGCGCGGACGTAATTCTCGTCCAGATAGGCGTTGGCCGTCTCGATCGTCAGCTTGCCGCCGCCCTCCATCGCATCGCGGGCATTGACGGCCAGATTGACCAGCGCGTTCTCCAGCTGATTGGCGTCGGCGAAGATCGACCACAGGCCGCCGGCCTGGACCGTCTCGACCGACACCGCCTCACCCAGCGTGCGGCGGAGCAGCTCCGACATGCCGGCGACCAGCCGGTTGACGTCGATCCTGGTCGGCTCCAGCGCCTGCCGCCGGGCGAAGGCCAGCAGCTGGCGGGTCAGCCCGGCCGCCCGGTTGGCGCCGACCACGGCGCTTTCGACGAAGGTCTGGAATTCGGGCTCGGCCTCCGCCGGC
Organism: uncultured Rhodospirillales bacterium; assembly: GCA_964574305.1. GTDB lineage: Bacteria > Pseudomonadota > Alphaproteobacteria > BOG-932 > Roseiterribacteraceae > BOG-932. Next base: position 1,979 of record CAZNNJ010000128.1, read on the forward strand.
AGGTTCCAGCGCACAGCCCGCCGCTTCAGCATGCCGAGGCTGGACAGGATGATCTGCAGCAGATTGTTGAAATCATGGGCGACGCCGCCGGTCAGGTGGCCGATCGCCTCCATCTTCTGCGCCTGGCGCAGCGCTGCTTCGGCCTTCTCGCGCTCGTCGATCTGCTTCAGCAAGGTGCGGTTGGAATCGGCGAGCGCCAGCGACTGCCGCTCCAGCGCGGCGTTGGCGCGCGTCAGGGTCGAATGGGCGATGCCGAGCACAGCAACCACCACGGCGGCCATCGTCGTCAGCAGCGCGACGATGCCGAACCGCGCCAGCCGGCGCTCCTGAGGCTCGATCACAGTCTGCAGATAGACGGCGCCCAGCATCGTCTCGCCCTGCATCACCGGCGTCACCACCGTCAGCCGGTCGCGCGCGATCTCCGCGCCCTGCGGCGGCAGGTGCTCGGGCGGCGAGAGGTCGGGCGCGCGGGAGAAACTGGCAAGCACGGTCCCGGTTCCATCGTAGACCGCCGCGTCCAGTATCTCCGGGTTGGCCCCCAGCGCCCCGACATATTCCTGCGCCGCCTTCTGGTCGTTGAAGCTGAGCGCGGCGCTGACCGTCGAGGCCAGAATCCGGCCCTGTACCTCGACCTCGCGGGTCTTCTGCGTGTCGTAGGAACGCTCGGCGATCAGCGCGATGACGATGCCGGCGACCAGCAGAACCACGGCGATCGTGACCGCAATGGCCGGCGTCGCCTTCCACAGGTCGGAGCGTCCGATACGTGGCATCATGGTGCCGGCCTCACTGAGACAGCGAGGCTGAGCAGCTTGGAGCTGATCTGAAGCCCGTTCCGTTTCGCCGCCGCATCGTCGATCTCGAACCGGACGCGGTTGTCGGCGATGACGAAATTGATCATCCCCCGGGCCGAGGCATCGCCGATCGAATCGGTGATGGTCAGTACCGGCATGCCCTCGACCGCGGCCTCGATCTCATGCGCCGCCTGGGCGGCGGCCGGCGCAATATAGAGCATCTGGCAGTGCGCATCGCGCGACAGGAGAGAGAGCCGCACGACGGCGATACCATGCCCCGCCATCTGTTGCCCGCCGACCGCGCGGTCGAGCAGCGAGCCGAACGGGTCGCCGCCGATGACGCAGAGATTGAACGGACTCTCCGGCGCTGGGAAGGCGTCCGCCGGCCAGGTGATGAAAGGCTCGAACTTGTAGGGAAACGCGGCCTTCACCGCAAAGGCGGGCGCCGCCGAACCGTCCGCCCGCGCCGCGCCCCAAGGCCAAATAAGCGCGACCGAAACGACCGACGCCCCCAGCCATCTGAGGGTTGCCGATCTCACGTCAGAATCTCCACCGTGTATCGACGAAGACGCTGCGCGGAATCTCGTCGCTCTCCCCGTCCTCCAGGAATTCGGCGTGGCGGTCATGCAGCAGGTTGGCGCCGGCGACCGAGACCTCCACCGCCGGCGTGATCCGCCAGCCCAGCCGCATATTGAGCTCGGCGTAATCCGGCAGCGCCGGATGATGCAGCGCGCCAACATAGCGCAAGGTCGCGTCCCAGGTGACGCCCTGGCCGAAATCGACCGACGAGCGCAGCGACGCCTGGTGGTTGGGGTCGTTGGCGACGAAGCCCAGCCCGCCCAACCCGCCATTCGTCTGGAAATGGATATGCTCGTGCTGGAAATTGAACCCCAGCGACAGGCGCCACCAGTCGGTCACGCTATAGCCGCCCCAGGCCTCGACGCCATAGACGAGGGCCGCCGCCCGGTTGTTGAACACCAGCGGGATACCTGTCGGGCTGTCACTGACGCCGATGGTCCGCAGGTCGTCGTAGATATTGTAGAAACCCGATACCGAGAATGAGACGCGCGGCGACGCCTGGATCCGCGTCCCCAGCTCGTACGATGTCAGCTTCTCCGGCTGGAACAGGATCGAGCCGTCGAGATAATCGGTCGGCCCGAGGAATTCATGGATGTCACGGTCGACCGGCGTGGCCGAGCGGACGGCGCGCGAGGCCGCGCCCCACAGCAAAACCGAATCGGCCGCCTTCCACGATACCCGGGCGCTCGGCATCGGTTCGATGCCGGTATAGGGCTCGTCCTCGATCTTGAGGCCGATTGTCACCTTCAGCCGGTCGCTGAGCGCGATCGTATCCTGGCCGAAGATATTGGCCAGGCCCAAGGTCCGCGTCGCCGGCAGCAGCCTCAGCGGCAGGGTATTCTCGATCGCATAGCTGAAAATCCGATCGCCCAGGCCCCAGACGATCGCGTTCCAGCCGCCCAGGTTGAAGCTGTGCTGGACCTCGAAATCGTAGGTATCGATCTCGAAGCCGCCGCCACCGTCAGCGCTGAAGCGGCTCTCCTTGTCGTAATAGGCCAGAACTTCCAGGCTGGAGCCGCCGTCGAGCTGATGCTGCCAGCTGGCGACCAGGTCGCGCCCGGCAATCGATCCGCTCGGACCGGCGGGGCCGCTTGGGCCTTCGCTGGCGTGGAAGATATCCCCCTGCAGGCTGACCGCATCGCCGGCCGGGGTCCAGTCCAGGCGAAAGCCGCCCGAGGGTTTCGACCAGCCGTCATGCGCGTCACGTCCGTTCGGCAGCTGGAACGCGCTATAATCGGTCCCCTCGGCATGGACCCGGTAGGTGAGGTCGGGCGCCAGCCGGCCGCCATATTGCAGGCTGGCGGTGCGGAGGAGATTGCCCCCGCCGACCTCGAGCAGGCCGCCCTCTGTATCGGCCGACTTGCGGGTAATGATGTTGATGACGCCATTGACAGCGTTGGCGCCCCACAGCGTGGCGCCCGGACCGCTGATCACCTCGATCCGCTCGACGTTCTCGGGCAGCACGCCCTGCATGTCCCAATAGACGCCGCCGAACAGCGGGGTATAGACGCTGCGCCCGTCGACCAGGACCAGCAGCTTGTTCGACAGGCTGGCATTCAGCCCGACATTGAAGCCGCGCGCCGAGATCGCATAAGCGGTGGCGTCGATCTGCGCCACCTCCAGGTTGGGCGCCATGCGCAGCATCTCGGGCAGGGCGGTGACGCCGGCGCGCATGATGTCGTCACGGCTGATGACGAAGACCGCCGCCGGCGCGTCCGAGAGCGGCTCGGCCGCCTTGGAGACCGACGAAATCTCGATCTTGGACAGTTGCTCGATCGACAGGTCGCGCAGCTGCTCGACCGATTGGGCGAAGACCGTGCCGATGGGCAGGCCGAGCCCGGCAAGCATGAAGGCAATTATCGCGCCCGACCGGATATGCCCAGTGCCCAGGCTGACAGACTTCTCGTCGCTCATGGCAACACCACAATTATTAAATGTTCGGTCCAGGTCCTGGATAATTTTTCTTGTGGTGAAATCGGCTTTAGAGACAATTCGAGACGAACTCAATCCTGTTCGGTAGGGATGGGGCGCTATTTTGCCAGCTTCGCAATCAGCGACTGCGCCGCTGCCGGGTTGCGAACTTTCGCGCCCGAGATGAAATAGGCGAAGACGTCGCCGCGCCCGGCCCAGCCCTGGGTCTGCCTGGCGAAGCCGTCCAGCTCGGCATCGGTGACGCCGGTCTCGATATCTTCGCGGCTCGCCATCAGGCGGGCATAGGCGAAGTCGGCGGTGTGCTGGTCGATCTCCGGGAAGTCTTCATCCTTGGCATAGACGATGGCGGCATTGTGCTTGTGGGCGAGGTCGTAGAATTCCTGGCAGGCGAAGGTCGGGCTGCGCACCTCCAGCGCATGGCGCAGGCGCACGCCGTTCAGTTCCTTGGGCAGCAGACCGAGGAACCCGCCGAAATCCACGGGGTCGAATTTCTTGGTCGCCATGAACTGCCAGTTGATCGGACCGAGCTTAGGACCAAGCTCGGTCAGGCCCTGGCCGAGGAATTTGTCGATCGACTCCCCCGCCTCCGCCAGCACCCGCCGGTTGGTGGAAAAGCGCGAGGCCTTGACCGAAAAGACGAACCCGTCCGGCGTCTCGTCGCGCCATTTACGCCAGCTGTCGGGCTTGAAGGTCGAATAGTATGTGCCGTTGATCTCGATCGAGGTCAGCCGGCGCGAGGCATATTCCAGCTCGCGCTTCTGCGGCAGGTCGTCGGGATAGAATGACCCGCGCCACGGCTCGAACGTCCACCCGCCAACACCCACCCTGATGGTTCCGGTCATGTCATCCTCGACAAACAGCGTATGCGCTATAAAACCTTGGCCTAGAAATCTTTTGCTAAGCTCCAAGAAGAATAGCGCCGACAGGGGAAGAGCCGAACCATGAAATTGCTGTCGCCTGTCGCCATCGGCTCGATGCGGCTGAAGAACCGCATCGTGCTGTCGCCGATGACCACCAATTACGGCAATGACGACCAGACAGTGTCGGAGCGGCTGATCGCCTTTCATGAGGCGCGGGCCAGGGGCGGTGTCGGCCTGATCACGGTCGAGGTCTGCACCGTCGACGTGAAGGAAAAATACCAGCCGCAATCGCTGACCCTGGGTGACGACGCCTATATCGAGGGCCACCGGCGGCTGACCGACCGGTTGCACGCATACGGCGCCAAGGTGCAGCCGCAGATCACCCATCCGGGGCCGGATTCGCTGGGCTGGCTCTATTTCGGCGGCCAGTCGGTAGGGCCCAGCGTCGTGCTCGGCGCCTCGACCTCGGTGCCGTCGCGCCAGCTTTCGGTCGAGGAATTGGACGGCATCGTCGAGATGTATGCCCAGGCGGCGCGGCGGGCACGCGAGGCCGGCTATGACGGGATGGAGCTGCATGCCGCCCACGGCTACATGCTGCTGGGCACCTTCCTGTCGCCGGTGCGCAATATCCGCCAGGACGAATACGGCGCCGGGACCGTTGAGAACCGCACACGGATGCTGACCCGCGTCCTGCGCCGGATCAAGGCGGTGGCGGGCAAGGACTTCCCGATCACCTTGCGCATCTCCGGTTTCGAACGGCTGCCGGGCGGGCGTGCCTCCTACGATACTGCGCGGATCGCACCGATCCTGGTCGAGGCCGGGGTCGATGCCTTCCATGTCTCGGGCGGGGTCGCCGACCGGACGGTATCCGAGATCGTCTGCGGCACCGAATATCCCGACGGCTACAACGTGCCCCAGGCGGAGGCGATCAAGCGCGCGGTCGATGTGCCGGTGATGGTTGTCGGGCGCATCCACGACCCGGCCTATGCCGAGCAGATATTGCAACAGGACAAGGCCGACCTGATCGTCATGGCCCGCCCGCTGCTGGCCGACCCGGAACTGCCCAACAAGGTGGCGGCCGGCCGGCCGAAGGATATCCGCCGCTGCATCTCCTGCGAGAACTGCATCGATTCGATGTTCCTGTGGCCGACCGAATCCAAGATGGCCTGCGCCGTCAATGCAGCCAGCGGCCGGGAACTGGCGATGACCTATCAGCGCACGACCGCGCCGAAGCGCATCGTCATCATCGGCGGCGGTCCCGCCGGCATGGAAGCAGCGCGGGTGGCGGCGCTCCGCGGCCATACCGTGATCCTGCTGGAGCAGCGGCTCAGGCTCGGCGGCTCGTTGACCCTGGCGGCGACCGTGCATGGCGACAATGGGCGGCTGCTGAACTTCCTGCTGGCGCAGATGACGGCGCTGAAAATCGACGCGCGGCTGGGCTTCGCCGCCGATGTCGCGGCGATCAGGGCGCTGAACCCCGACGCGGTGATCGTCGCAACCGGCGCCAGGCTGTCCCTGCCGCCGATCCCCGGCATCGACCTGCCGCATGTGCTGACGGGCGCGACGCTGCGCAAGCTCGCCAACGGCGAGGATGTCGGAACAGCCGGCGCGGTGCCCGGCTGGGCCAGGTTCGGCGTCGGGAGATTCGGCCATCTGATCGACCGCCACGCGACACCCGAGCGCATCCGCCGCCTGGCCGACTGGTGGCTGCCGGTGGGCAGGCGCGTGGTGGTCGTCGGCGCCGACCTGGCCGGCATCGAACTGGCGGAATTCCTCGCCAAGCGCGGCCGTGATGTCGCCATCCTGACAAGCCAAGAGGAGATCGCGCCCGAGATCGGCCCGAAACGCCGGCTGGAGCATGAGAAACGCCTGGAGCGGCTCAAGGTCTCGATCAACACCGCGACCGAGGTGCAAAGCATTACCGTGGGCGGCGTCGAAATCCAGGTGCTGGAGGGCAAAACCAGCACGATCCGTGCGGACACGGTGATCGTCACCGGCGAACCCGTCGCCGACACATCGCTGTACGATGCCCTGACGGAAGCCGGCTTCTCCGCCCACGCCATCGGCGACAGCACCGGCCTCGGTCTCATCGTCAAGGCGGTGTATGAGGGGGCCGAACTGGCGAACCGGCTGTGACGGCCGATCCAAACGGCTTATACGGGATGTTCCTGATCCGATATCCTACGTACATCCAAGCCGGATGCGATGCCGTATAGTCCATGTAACAAACAGTCAGGACCACAGGCGGCCGGCAGGATGAGGGAACTCACCATGAAAAGCCTGCTCGCCGCCTGCCTGCTCCTTCTCGCAGGACACGCCGCCCAGGCGGCGACCACGCCGCATTACGGGTCGATGGCGACGGCAAGCGTCGGACTCGGCGCGTCGCTGAACGGCAGCATCCCCTTCCCGGCCAGCGAGGCCTGGAACGTCGATATCTCCAAGATGGCGGTCGATCCGCGCTCAACAGCGATCATCCAGTCGATTGGGCTCGATGTCGGGCTGCATCCGGATTTCGGCGCCGGCACCTATGCCGGGTCGATCATCGGCATCCCCTATTACGTCGTGTCGTCGAGCCAGAAATTCGTGCCGATCCACTACAATCCGGGCGGCTATCCCGACGAGTCCGACAAGGGGCCGTATCCGATCCCGCCCAATGCGCGGATCGAGGGCTATAAGCCGAGCGGCGCCAGCTTCGGCGGCGACCGGCATGTGCTGGTGATCGACAAGGGCAACAACCGGCTCTATGAGCTGTACAACGCCTCCAAGCGCGCCGACGAGTCCTGGGACTGCGATTCGAGCGCCATCTTCCATCTCGATTCGGTCAAGGCCCGCCCGACCCAGCAGCCGGGCTGGACCAGTGCCGACGCCGCCGGCCTGCCGATCTTTCCCGGCCTGGTGCGCTATGACGAGGCGGTGACGGCGGGCATCATCCGGCATGCCATCCGCATGACCGTCGCGCACAGCCGCAAGGCCTATGTCCCGCCGGCCAACCATTACGCCTCCGACGACACCAGCCCCAGCCTGCCGCCGATGGGCGCGCGCATCAGGCTGAAGGCCAGCTATAAGATCCCGGCGGGTTTCAGCCGCGAGACCAAGGCGATCCTGACCGCGCTCAAGACCTATGGCCTGTTCGTCGCCGACAACGGCAGCAACTGGTACCTGTCGGGTGCGCCGGACAATCGCTGGAACAACGACCACCTGGTCGGCGAGCTCAGCCAAGTGAAGGGCTCGAATTTCGAGGTCGTGAAGATGGTCGGTATCGTCGTCGGCAACTGAACAGGTCCATGGCGTGACCGGTGGCGGGTCGCACGGGCCCTCCGCGGGCACGGTGCCGAAATCGGCCGGGCCGACGATCTCCAGATATTCCATGTCCGGCGAGTAATCGAACAGGTAGTGGGTAATGCCCGGCCGCTGATGGACGCAGTCCCCGGCCTCGACCAGGGTTACCTTATCCTCATACATGAAGCGGGCCCAGCCCTTGACCATGATGACGATCTGGAAGTCGGCGATGTGCTTGTGCCAGCCGGTGCCGTCGGTCGGCGGCAGGGCGGCCCGGACCAGATGGGCGACGACCTTGCCGTGGGTCGCCTTGGCGATGCCCAGGTCGCGATAGTGGAAAAAGCCCCTCAGGCCGCCTTCCTCGTAATCGGTATCGGCCGGCTTGATGTGGGAAAAGTCGGTGGGCGAAACGTCAGTCTCCGGCACGACAGCTCTCCTCGTGGCTGATCCCCTTCAGGACCGCCGCCCGTCGCGCGCTGCCTCCCTGCCCCGCCTCGTCAGCTCACCGCCAGAACCAGGTTGCGGATTTGCGGATAGATCTGCCCGTTCCAGCGCTTGCCGCTGAATGTCCCATAATGGCCGACACCGGCCTGAAGGTGGTGGCGCCGCAGGTGCGGGCGCAGCGTGCTGCAGAGGTCATGCGCCGCCGCGGTCTGGCCGACGGAGCAGATATCGTCCTTGTCGCCCTCCACGGTCAGCAGCGCGGTGCGGTGGATGGCGCTCGGCCTCACCTTGCGGCCGCGATAGGTCAGCTCGCCCTTGGCCAGCAGCGCGTCCTGGAACACCTTGCTGACGGTCTCGATATAGAACTCCGCCGGCAGGTCGAGCACGGCGAAATATTCGTCGTAGAAGCTCATGATCTTCTCGGCCTCCTGCACCCGCCCGTTGGCGAGGTGGAAATAGAGGTCGCGATGGGCATTCACATGCCGGTCCATGTTCATCGACATGAAGGCGAAGAGCTGGATGAAGCCGGGATAGACCTTGCGGCCCGAACCCTTCAGCCGGAAGGGAACGCTGTAGATGAGATTGTTCTTGAACCAATCGAGCGAATGGGACGTCGCCAGCTCGTTGACCTTGGTCGGGTTGATGCGCGCGTCGATCGGCCCGGCCATCAG
>CAZNNJ010000129.1:0-10520 GCA_964574305.1 uncultured Rhodospirillales bacterium
GACCCGGGTGGTCCACCGTTTCCCAAATGCCGCGAAGGCCGATGAAAGAGCGATTGGGAACTTATTCTTCCCAATGGCTCCGGAAACGGAGAAGCCTTTTACAAGATGACGGCGAGTGTCCGCGCTTCAATCGATGTTCGCCGGCCGGCCCAACTCCAGACAACGGATTTCGTTGGACGGCAACCTTGCGGAATTACACAATCTCTACGGGATGGCTTTGCCTTTTTTGACCCTGGTCCGGGGCAAGTTGGTCAGCGTTTTGGTCGCCTCGGTTTTGTCGAGCGCGATGAAGCGGCTCATCCAGCGGTAGGCGAAATCCTGATGATTAAGCGCGTCGAGAATTCCCGGCTGGGTCGCGTTGGGAAATCCCAGAACCGTGACCGTTCGCAGATGCTGGTCGCCGAGCATCGGTTCGATCCCGCCACTGAGTGGCGTATCGGCCAGGATCGCATCGAGATAAAGCGGCGTCTCGGGTACCGCCACCGTATGACGCCGTGTGGATACAGCGCCATGTAGGTAGGTCAGGGTTTCGCTGTCATCGAGCGCCGCCACCTCCGGCATGAGCCCTGATAGCAAGTCGAGCACGCGGTCGGTCTCGGCAACGAAGTGGTCGACCTCCTGTCGCCAGTCGCGCCCTTTTTCCTGCTCGGCGCGCTCAAGAAGTGCCCGCTCCGTCCTGGCAACCTGATCCGCCGCGGGCATGAAAAGGAGCGTCAGATGATAGACGCTCTCGAAATGCGGCCGGCGTGAAGGCGACAGAACCGATCCCGCGTTATCGTCGAACGCCGCTCGACGCTCCTGATCGACGAGCCACGACGCGGCGTCGGGAAACACCGATGCCGGATAACCAGGCGCCTCGAACCGCTCTGCCTCGAAGAACAGAGCCCAGCCTGAACCGAAGCGTCGAAGCACGTTGTTGAGCCGGGCGCACACGCCGACCAGCTCTCCCTCGGTCGCACTTTCGAGATCGGGACCACGAAAGCGTAATGTGCGCTGAAAGCTCCCATCCTTGTTCAGCACAACGCCAGGAGCGACGAGCGCTGCCCACGGCAGATGGTCGGCCAGCCGATCGGCATGGGTCCGGTACTCGGCCAGGTTCAGCATGCGAGCCATCCTCTCTGGCGAAGGTGGCGGATCAGGACGGTCGCAAATTCCGGATCGCGCTTGGTGGCGAAGACGCTCAGCGAATGGCCAATCAACCACATCGCGATTCCAGCGAGCCACGCCTGAAGCCCGAGGCCGAGCGCAGCCGCAACCGTCCCATTCAGGATGGCAATGCCGCGCGGCACGCCGCCGAGCAGAATGGGCTCGCATAGCGCCCGGTGCAGAGGCGCTTCGAAGCCTTCGACGTGAATGCTCACGATACGAGCGCTCCACCGCCGAACCCGAAGAAGCTCAGGAAGAAACTGGAGGCCGCAAAAGCGATGCTCAGGCCGAAGACGATCTGGATCAGCCGGCGGAACCCACCGCTGGTCTCGCCGAAGGCGAGTGACAGGCCGGTGACGATGATGATCATCACAGCGACGATCTTGGCGACCGGCCCCTGCACGCTGGTCAGAATCTGCTGCAGGGGCTGCTCCCACGGCATGTTGGAGCCCGCCGCATGGGCGGCTGCCAAGGGCGTCAATGCAAAGACGGCTTGGCCGAGCGCGATCTGCAGAAAGCGATGCGTACGAATGAGAATGGGTGCGCGCATGAAGCTGCCTTTCAAGGTGAGTTGCGGCGATGGAGATCGAGGTCGGCGACGGCGTAGTCGCCGTCCGCGTCGAGACCTGTGACTTCGCTGACTGTCTCGATGCGGCGGGATGTGCCGCGGCCACGGATGAACACGATGATATCGATCGCCTCGGCGATCAGCCGGCGCGGGACGGTGACGACGGCTTCCTGGATCAGCTGCTCGAGCCGATGGAGCGCGGCACGTCCGGAATTTGCATGAACTGTGGCGATCCCACCCGGATGGCCTGTGTTCCAGGCCTTCAGCATGTCTAGCGCTTCGGCACCGCGGACCTCACCGACGATGATCCGATCCGGACGAAAGCGCAGGGTCGAACGCACGAGGTCGGCGAGCGAAACCACCCCCGGCTTCGTGCGCAACGCGACACAATCCGGCGCCGCGCATTGCAGTTCGCGCGTATCTTCGAGCAGGATCACCCGTTCATCGAGCACGGCGATTTCGGCGAGCAGCGCATTTGCCAGCGTGGTCTTGCCGGAACTGGTACCACCGACGATGAGCACGTTCCGGCGGTCGACGACCGCCTGCCGGAGCATGTCGGCCTGCGGCCGGATGAGAATGCCGTCAGCCACATAGTCGTTGAGCGTGTAGATCCTGGCGGCCGGCTTCCGGATTGTGAAGCACGGCCCCAGCGCCACCGGCGGAAGAATCCCCTCGAAACGTTCGCCAGCAACACCCTCGTCTCGGGGCGGCAGTTCCGCGCTGATGACAGGATTGCCGGCATGAACCTCAAGCCGCATGTGCGATGCAACGAGACGAATGATCCGCTCGACCTCGACGGCCTCGAGCTTGATGCCGGTATCGGAGCGCCCTGCCCCCAGCCGATCGAGCCGGAGTCCACCGTCCGGGTTCACCATCACCTCGATGACCGTGGGGTCCGCTAGTGCTTCCGCTATCGCAGGTCCCATCGCGGTCCGCAGCATGCTGCGGCGGCGGCCTTCGGACTCCGGGAGGAAACTGTCGGTCATGCCTTCTCTCCACCCGACCCGCCGGTCGGTTCGGCACGAGCGAGTGTCCGGGTACCGCTGGCTAGGTTCCGGCCGACCTGATCGATGAATGCCTTGAAGCGGTCGCGGCCGACTGCCCGCGCGGCCTGGTCCGCCTCGGGAAGCGGTGCGTTGATCGTGAGGAAGAAGCGGATGAAGAGCGCCAGGCTTTCCATGACGACCTGCTGGTCTCGCTCGATGCGCCCCAGCTGTCCGCTCATCCGCTCGAGCCGCAGGCCGAACCGGTCATCGAGTTCATGCGAGCCGCGCTTCGTAAGCCACGCCTGCAGAGCATCGGACAGGATCGCCGATTTCGAGGCGCCAGGTTTGGCAGCCAGCTCTTCCAGGCGAGCGCTGATATCGGCATCGAGATAGAGCTGGTGCCGGAATTTCTCGGGACGTTTCATCGGTGCGCCCCTCAGAACTGCGGCAGAAGGTCGTTGTCGGGATTGCGGTGCAGATCCCCTTCGTTCATCGCGTGTGCTTGACCGACAGGCCCAAGATCACGCGAACGGCTCATTCCATGCTGATCTGCGATAGCATCCGCACCGTCATCCAGACCGAGATCGACGGTCTTCTCATGGAGTGTGGTCTTCGCGACTTCCTGCTCGTTCACCCCAGGATGAAGCTGCTGCTGGAGGCCACCCTCTTCCTCTGATGTACCGACTCCGTCGTCGGCCGCCGCCGACAGTTGGAGGTGGACCTCGCGAACCTGACTTCCCCAGTCATTCGGGCGCTGTGCGGGTCGGTCGCCAAACCCGCCTTCCGTGAGGACCGGTGCCCCAAAGACGCGCTCGGAGAAATTCCGGTCTTCGTAGTACCGGAGCTTCTTTCCGCGGATCGGCGGCAGGCCGGAAACCAGTACCAGTTCGTCCGCAGGCGGGAGTTGCATGACCTCGCCGGGTGTGAGCAGAGGCCGCGCGGTCTCCTGCCGGCTCACCATGACGTGGCCAAGCCATGGCGAAAGGCGGTGACCGGCGTAATTGCGCTGTGCGCGGAGCTCGGTCGCTGTGCCAAGCGCATCGGAAATGCGCTTGGCGGTCCTCTCGTCGTTCGACGAGAAGGCAATCCTGACATGGCAGTTGTCGAGGATGGCGTTGTTCTCGCCGTAGGCCTTGGAGATCTGATTCAGACTCTGCGCGATGAGGTAAGCCCGGATCCCGTATCCGGCCATGAACGCGAGCGCGGTCTCGAAGAAATCCAACCTTCCCAGCGCCGGAAATTCGTCCAGCATCATCAGAAGTTGATGCTTCCGGCGTTTGCCCGGATCACCCTCCAGCCGTTCCGTCAGGCGGCGGCCGATCTGGTTCAGCACCAACCTCACCAGCGGCTTCGTCCGCGAAATGTCGGACGGCGGCACAACGAGATAAAGCGAGACAGGACGTTCAGCGTCGACGAGATCAGCAATTCGCCAATCGCAAGCCGACGTGGTCGCCGCAATCGTCGGGTCGCGGTAGAGACCGAGAAACGACATTGCCGTTGAGAGTACCCCCGACCGTTCGTTCTCGGATTTGTTCAGCACCTCCCTTGCCGCTGACGCGACGACCGGGTGGACCTCAGGGCGGTCATGTGTACCGAGGTGATTTGTGCCCATCATCCGACGCAGGGTGTGGGCAAAGGTGCGCCGCGGGTCGGAGAGGAACGTGGCGACTCCCGCCAGCGTCTTCTCCGGCTCAGCGTAGAGCACGTGGAGAATCGCGCCGACCAGCAAGGAATGGCTGGTCTTTTCCCAATGCGACCGCCGCTCGAGCGCGCCTTCCGGATCGACCAGGATGTCGGCGATGTTCTGGACATCGCGGACTTCGTCGGGCCCCTTCCGAACCTCGAGGAGCGGATTGTATCGGGCGCTCCGGGTGTCGGTCGGGTTGAAGAGTAGGCAATGGGAGAACTTCTGGCGCCAGCCGGCGGTCAGCTGCCAGTTTTCCCCTTTGATGTCGTGGATGACCGCTGAGCCGGTCCAGGATAGGAGCGTCGGAATGACGAGGCCGACGCCCTTACCACTACGGGTCGGAGCAAAAGCCATGACGTGCTCGGGCCCGTCGTGGCGCAGATACTCCGCGCGAACACGGCCAAGAAACACGCCGGCAGGACGAAACAAGCCGGCAGCCTCAATCTCTCGCGTGCTCGCCCATCGCGATGAACCGTAGGTTGTTACGTGTTGATTCTGGCGGGCGCGCCAAAGAGATCCGACAATCGCCAACCCGCAGCCCATGAGGCCGCTTGAGGCCGCGATGCCGCCTGCCTCGTTGAAGAGCCGGGGGGCATATGCGTCGTATGCATACCACCACTGGAAGAGCCGCCAGGGATAGTAGAAAGGGACGCCGAAGATCTCTAACCAGGGTGGGCCGAGGCGAGGCTGAAACTCTAGCTGCTCTGCGCACCACTCGGTGGCGAGCCAAAGGCCAGCAATCACGATCGCGAGAACGAGCGCAATCTGTCCAATAAGGAGTTTGGTCGGGGTCATCGCCGTCTCCGCCGGCCAATGCGAATAGGCGGCCGTCCAGACGACAGGATTCGACTAAAAAGGGAAAAGCGAAATCTGGTTTATGTATGCCGTACTATGCTCACGCGTGCCCTGTGGTCGGCGCCCCATAAAAGCGCATCCCGCCAGCCATCGATACTTAACCTAAACTTGTGGTCCAGTATCAGCACACAGCGAAATCACCTGTTTCCAGGAAGTTCGAATCACCCGTGGAGAAACGAGAATACTGGACTTCAAAGGACATCGCCTCTGTTAGCCCCACCCCTTAATCATTTCCATAGTCAGGTTCGTATTCTAGCTCCCGCTGCTGTTGATCGGTGTAGAGGGAGTTAAGGCCACCGGCATCAATTTCGTCGTTCCCTACTAGTATAAGATCGCAGGTCGGGCATCGGAACTCTTCACCAATGAATTCACGGTCGACCACCTCCCAAATCGAGTATTCGTCGTGCTCTTCGCTGATGTCTTCGCCGGTTTGCTCGCCTGTCATGAATGCGCGGCACTTGCAGGCCGGGCAGCTTTCGACCCAGATCTCGTCGTAGCGACTCTTGAAAAGGCCTGCTTGCTGCTCTGGTTCCCGTAACTCAGCTTCGGTTGCCAAGCGCTCCCGGTCGGCCTTTTTAATCGCGGCAAAATCATCTCGGGCCGCTTCGACACGAAGTTTAACAGCAGCATCGAGTGCCTTGGATGCTTCGTCGAGTAACTCGCGCGGTGCCTTCGCATCTGTCGCACCTACCCATTGCTCCAGCGACGAGCCCATCTGATGAAGGATCGTGTCACAGGCATGCCAATAGCGTGCCTCCCACGCCTCCAGCCGCATTGTTCGGAACGGAATGTCAGCCGAATGGAGCTCCGCATTGCGGCGTTCGGCAATATCCTGACAGAACTTTTGAACCGTCTTATCGAACCTTGGGACAAGGTGTGCGAGGCGCTCGAACAATGTCTTGGCGGTAATCGTCTTTACGTCCGTGGTGACGTTGACGCCCGCGGCGACGAACATCGATTGCCAGTGCGTAGGGTCTACCACGAGGCTCGGATGCTTGATTGCCAGCGCAGCTTTGCCCAGCAGCTCAAGTGCGAGCGAAGCCCAAAGCTGATATTCATCGAGATCGCCCGCGCCTTTCCGTGATAAGGCTCGGCCAATGTAGATTTTCGATTTCGCGTGGAGGGCGTCGCCGTTGATAGCGACAAAGACGTCGTCAGGCATCGATGAGTATCCTAGCAAGGCGCCGGCCTGAGCCGTGTTCCAATGGCCTGCGACCATGCAAGACCCGCCAGTTGTCGATGATTAGTATGTCCCCCCTGCGCCAATGACAGGCATAGGAGGAGCCGCCGGATAGCCGATGCCTGACGAGCGTCAGGGCTTCTTGTCCGCGGTCGTCGACTGCTTCGAGGCAGGCGGGATCGTAGCGAAGGAAGGCACGATTGGGCGGCAAAATCGTCGAATAGAACGAGCGCCTACCGCTTCGCACCAGGACTGGAGCGCTTTCCAACAGGCTAAGCTCATCTGGACCGAAGCCGACGGTTCGCCAATCGAGTAACATCGTTGCCGCGCTCGGAACCCCAGGGTCGATGCACCCGAGGAGGAGATAGCGGCAGGGCCGCGGCCGATGGCTAAGCTCGGTATGGAACGGCAACGCGCTCAAACCGAAGTCAGCACTCAAGGACCGGGGATGCGCATCAGCGGCCTCTTTGGGCCGGATGACCTCCTCGAGGGCACCAGCACGGCCCGCGGTCCGCCTTCCGAGAAGACCGCCTATCTGGTCGAGCTCGCCCAATAGAGCGTCCGCGTCCGGGGCCGCGTGCCGAACCCAGCCGCTCCCGATCAGTGCTGCCAACAGCTGTGGGGCTGTGACAGTTGACCCATAGCCCATCACGCGCGCGACTTATCGATCCAAACGGACACGTAGGCGCCGCGCGCGCTCCCGGAAGGCTGGCTCGCCGCCCTCAAGGATTTCGCAGACGGCTTTACGGATCTCCGCGTTTTCCAAGCCGCCGGCCGTGTAGCTGATCGGCGGCAAACCGCCTGACGGATGCGGGCCGGCTTCTGCGATGATAATCTGATCCGCATCGGTATTGATGACGAGATTCGCGTTGTGCGTCACCATGATCACTTGGCGTTTCGCTTTTGCTGCGACGAAGAGCGCGACCAACTCATCAAATACGGACTTCGGATCGAGGTTCTCCTCGGGCTGATCGATGATCAAAGGTCGATCGTCTGAGTCGTCAAGCGCGAGATAGAGCAGCAGCAGGACGATGCCGCGCGTCCCAGGAGAGAGTTTTCGTATATCGACGCCATCATACGAAATCTCGTAGCGGACGGTGATGTGGTCGGTGCTGAAAAGCCAGTTCGCAAACTGTTTGGACCACGCCCGGAATTCGACCTGCTGAGCCGGTGCATATGGCGCATGTAACAGCAGGTCTCTCAAATACTTGCCCATGAACGCCGTCATGGCGGCCTGGACGTCGGCTGCCGAACCGGTTTCCCAGGATGCCTTCAGCGCATCCGTCGCGACTGCGATTAGGGATCCGCGGCCATAAAACGGGCCGGTCTTACGTCGGTCGAGTAACTTCTCCTCCGCAATGGAACCCCACGCTTGGACGTCGGCGATCCTTCGAACCGAGAAGCTGAGCTTTTTAAGAGTGCCCGACGATGCAGCTAGGCGTGCCATTAGCGGTGCGTAAAGGCCGGCCAACGCATTCTGTTCGTTGATGATCGCCTCGAAAACACGTCCGTAGGTATCGTCGCGCTCGGCCTGGAGGTCCTTCCGGCGGGCGGCGGCCCCTTGTGCGTCGGCCAGCCTTGTTTCGAGGGTTTGGAGCGCGGAATTTTCCTGCGCGATACGGCTGGCCAGCGCCGTGTATTGGTCTCGTACAAGCTTGTCCGCGCTGAACAGCGCCTCAAGCCTCTTCATTTCGGCGGAGACCGGCGCGAGGGGGAGTGATGAAAGATCCGCATTGTCGGCGACTAGCGTGACGTTCGGATCACCCGGCGGCGGCGCAACGCCGTGGAGCTTCTGAACCTCACTATCGGCCCATGCAAGGTAGGCCGTCAGGCTCTTGTCGACATCACCCTTGTAAATCAGCAGGAAATCGTCCCATTGCTTGGCGTCGAGACCGCTGTTTGCATGCCGCGCTTGAGCCTGACGGAGTATTTCGGGGGAGCCCGTAGCGCGCATGCTCCGGACTTCGTCTTGGAGGGCGACGAAGGTCCGCCGCTGATTACCGAACGCTTGGATTCGAGTGCGAAGTTTTTGCGCCGCCCCGCTGAGCTCGGTATGCCGAGCGACCTGCGCTTCGGTTCCCTTGACGACGAGCTTCGCTTGGTCGGCGGTATAATCCGCGATCAGCTTCTTCTTCTGCGCGACCTGCGTTGTCAGCGTTGCGACGAGGCTCTCCTTCTCGAATTCAGTGGCGATCCGCTCGGAGATGTCGGAGATCGCCTCGGCCTCCCGTTCGCGAGCCTGCTGAAATCTTAATGTCTGCTGGTCTCGCAGCTCGGCAAAATCGAGTGCCCATTCCCGATCATCTTGTGAATGCGATTCAAAGATCACGCGCTCAATCTCGTCGACCAAGCCATCAGCGACGCCTTTCGCCGAGCAGAGCTCTTCGACGAACTGCTGAGAAAGATATCGCGCGCGCGGAAA
This sequence comes from uncultured Rhodospirillales bacterium, assembly GCA_964574305.1. Taxonomy (GTDB): domain Bacteria; phylum Pseudomonadota; class Alphaproteobacteria; order BOG-932; family Roseiterribacteraceae; genus BOG-932. The sequence goes on from CAZNNJ010000129.1 coordinate 8,845, forward strand.
CGATGTATGGCCGTCCGCGTCGCTGCCATCGAGCGAGCGCGTGACTGTGGCGCCACCACCCCAGGTGAGCGTCGCTGTCGCTCCGCCAACCAATTTACGCGCCCGTGCCAGGAATGACGGACTGATATTTTCGTCAGCGTTCCAGCCTGCCGGCGTGATCGCATCACAGCCCGCGGCGATCACGTCTGCCAGAGCCGTTTTTCCTGAGCCTCGCGCGCCGATGATGGCGACAAGCCCTGGATTTAAAGGAATATCGGGCGTACTGGCCCAATTTGCACCTTCGATCCTGACATGCGAGATGACCTGCGACGGCATTGCCGAGCGCGGAGGCTGGTCGCCGACATAGGCGCGGCCTTCCGGGTTGATGCAGGCCTGACGAAGAGCATCGAACTCCAGTGTTCCCTTTATCCACGAGAAGCGATCATCGATCGGCTGACCGACTGAATTCTGGTCATGGGCGTCGCTCCCGTGGAGGCAAGGTTTGCACCCGTCGTACCGCTCGCGCAGTTCCTCGATCGTCACAGCTCGCTGACCGATCCAGAATTCGCGTTGCGCTGGGCTGCTGGAGAAGATGATGTGCGCGAACTTTTCGATCTCCTCGCGAACCGTCTTGTCGGCCGCCTGTCGGACACCTGACGTCCCATCGCCGGCCCCGCCGGCAACCGCAATCCGGATGTTTTTCTTCGCCCAGTCGCTCTCTCCTATGACCTTGCGCAGTTGATCAAAGTTGACCTTGAACTGGGTTGCGCCGTGTCGGAGCGCGGCACCATCATCGGTGATCGAGGGGTCAGCACGCTTCCCGAGCTTGATCAACTCCTCGCGCGTGCAGTCGAATCGGTCGTCGAACGCGTGAAATTGCAGGCGTTTGAGGATGCGTTTCACCTCGGACAAGTGATCGGGATCCTCGGGACTGACCAGCAGGTGCATGTTGACGAAGCCGGACTTGGCCGCGACATCGAGGCGCAATTCGATATTCGGAAAGATCAACTGCACGCATGGCAATCGGCCGGCAGCCTTGTGCCGACAAAATTCCTCGTAAGTGTCTGTGACGTAGTAGTCGGTGACGGCGATCGCCTCGATCTTGGGCGTCAGCCCTTCGAGGTTCGAGAGGTAGGCACCCCAAGGATCAGTTCCGCCAAACTGGTTGTTAAGAACGGTGCCGGGAGCATGAATATGTGGCTCCCATCGGTGCCATTCCGAACCGCGCGTAATCATCCCTCTCTGACCCCGTTCTCCGGTGTGGCTTCATTCAAACCAGATCCCGACATCCCCGCTGCCGGAACCGCGTTCCCTGCAATTCCTTTGGTTCGGAAGTCCCGAGCATCACCATCAATCTAGGACATCGTCCGACAGAGTAACCTCGCGGACCTTTCAAGAGTTTGCAATGGGCCGAAAACGATATTCCCTTTCGAATAGCCCCTTCATGAAGGCGACGGACCGTTCCGTTGCCGGCCGATCGTCCATGAAACCGTCTCGCCGCGGATAACCCCGGCGACCTGCTTCCCGATGCTGCGGTCTAGCACCGACCGCCACGGCACGAGTGTGAACTCACGCGCCTTCTCGATGACGGCGAACCGACCGCTCAACAGTTCCACCGGGCGCCGGTAGATACCCTCGATTGTCTGACCCGTCTGCGCCTCCGAATAATAGAGTCCCAATTCTCTTGAGAGCTGGCC
>CAZNNJ010000130.1:0-7142 GCA_964574305.1 uncultured Rhodospirillales bacterium
TTATGTGTCCGCGCCGGACAGGCGAAGGGTGGCGGATGGGGTGGGATTCGAACCCACGGAGAGCTTGCACCCTCGCCGGTTTTCAAGACCGGTGCCTTCAACCACTCGACCACCCATCCGTGGCGGCTTGATATCAGGGCGGACGGCAAAAGTGAACCGGACGGGCGACGCGGCGCCGGCCATCTGCTAGGTTCGGCGCCATAAACGAAAATAATCCGGGAGGCGTGGAAGCGCGATGTCGGTTTCCCATTGGATCACGCGGCGCGGCCTCCTGCTGTCGGGGTTGGGCGCAGCATTCGCCCCTGCCCTTCCTCTTCTGGCCGATACGGACAACTCGCCCGAAGCCCTGGCGCGTGACGCCTATATCTGGGGCTATGCGCTGGTGATGTTCGGGCGCTATCTCGACGCCTATAAAGCCCAAGGCAATCCGATCAACCAGTTCGTCGTGCAGTCAGCGCTGTCGACTCCGGCCACGCCGGGCGGCGGGCCGAATGTCGATACGATCTACGGCTACACTTGGCTCGACCTTCGGGCCGGGCCGCAGATCCTGCAGGTTCCGGATGTCGGCGACCGGTATTATTCGATCCAGCTGATCGACATGTATGGCGACTGCTTCGCCTATGTCGGGCGGCGGGCGACCGGGACCAAGGCAGGGGCCTATGCCATCGTCGGGCCGGACTGGAAGGGCAAGCTGCCGGCCGGGGTAAAGGCGGTCCCTGCCCCGACCAACGACGTGATGACCTTCGCCCGCACTTTCGTCGCCGACGAGGCCGACATGCCGGCGGTGCGCGACATCCAAGGCCGCTACGGCTTCAGCGACCTGGCTGGCTTCCCCAAGGCGACGCGGCTGCCGATCGCAAAGCAGGAAGTGCAATTGCCGCCGATCCTCGACCTGTCGCCGGCGGGCGCGGGCTATTTCGACGAGCTGTGCCAAAGGCTGGCCGCCGATCCGCCGCGTGGCGACGATGTCGCCCATCTGAAGCGCTTCGCTGCCATCGGCATCGCGCCGGGCGCCCATCCCTCGGCCGATGCCAGGCTGGCCGCCGCCTTCGCCGCGGCGGTGCCGGTGGCGGACAAGCAGGTCAAGGCGGTTCAGTACGGCACGGTGATCAATGGCTGGTTCGTCAATTTCAGCATGGTGAGCTTCCCCAAGGACCCGCTGCTGCGCGCCTCGTCCAACAAATACGGCCCTGGCGCCCATATCCCCGAGGAAGGGCTCTATTTCAACGCCGACAAAGGGCCGGACGGACAGGCGCTCGACGGCAGGCGGAATTACGTGCTGCGCTTTCCCAAGGATGGGCTGCCACCAGTCGACGCCTTCTGGTCGCTGACCGCCTACAGCCCGATCATGCATCTGATCGAGAATCCGATCGGGCGCTATGCGATCAAGGGCGGAATGCCGGGCCTTGTCAGAGGCTTGGATGGATCGCTTGAGATACGAATTCAGCATGCAGAGCCGGTGGAGGGGCCGGTCAACTGGCTGCCAGTGCCGGAGGGGCCGTTCCGCCTTGTGCTGCGCACCTATCAGCCGCGGCCGGAAATCCTCGATCGCAGCTACAAGCTGCCGCCGATCGCACTCTCCGGCTGATGCCTACATGCTCGATTCGAGATTCACGCAAACCTTGCAGAGCGGCTTTCCGCCCGTGCCCTCGATCCGGTGCTCCGGCTTGATCCGCTTGCCGTCCTGACATTCGTCGCAGACGTGATAGACATGTGTATGGGCATGCCCATCCTCCGTCGCGTTGGTGTGATACGGGGCCACATGTGCCATGAGGTTCCTCCCGGTCGTCTCCCCTATTTGACACATGGGTGCCGGGTGGCTGTAAAGCCACAATCCGCGCGCCGAAACCTCATGAGCCGCCGGCCGCGGCACGACCATGACGAGCGCGTTGCCGCTCAGGAATCAGGAAGATGCGAAATCCGGCGGTGGCCTGGCTGCTGGCTGATGCCGCGCCCTAGCTGCTCAGTTTGGTGAGTTCCGCCCTGAAGCCGACGTCGGGAACCTCGCGGGCGGTGCCGGTGACTTCACCGTAATCGCGGTTGAAGGTGCCGGTGAGCGTGATATGGACGATATCGCGGCCGAAGATCGACGGCTTGTGCGGCGCGATCGTATGAACATTGGTGACCAGCTTTCCGCTGAAGGCGCCCTCATGCAGCGTGTAGGTGCCGCTGTAGAACATGCTGGAATCGCCGCCCCACAGGTGCCCGTCCTTAAGGACGACGACACCGGTCCCATTGCCGCGCGGCGTTTCAAAACGGACCTTATAGAGGCCGTTGTCCATAACGCGAGTCCCTCACCATATTCACCAAGCCGGAAAGCCTAAAACCGCCGGATCGGTAATTCTACAAGAAAATACCAGCCCGTTCCGCCATGCGAGAGTACCACTATGCCGCACTTGCGCGACGAACTACGATTGCAAAGTGTTGTTTCGTCCAACCGTATCTCAGCGTTGCTGGTGCGCGAATATCCTTATGCGCGCAGCCACGTTTTTGTCACGGGCACCTGGTGACCGACCGCCGCGCCCATGCGCCGGCGACAACGCGCAACCGGGAGCCGATCCTCAGGGTGCTGGAGCGTATCCTGCCGCCCTCGGGCCTGGTGCTGGAAATTTCCGCCGGGACCGGCGAGCATGCAACCTTCTTCGCCGCCGCCTTGCCCCATCTCACCTGGCAGCCGACCGATCGCGACGAGGGCGCGCTGCGGTCGATTGCCGCGCATCGCGACGCCGCCCGCCTCGGCAATCTTCTTCCGCCGCTGGTGCTCGACGCAATGCAGGCGCTCTGGCCGGTCGAGCGGGCCGAGGCCATCGTCTGCATCAACATGATCCATATCGCGCCGTGGACCGCCTGCACCGGACTGATGGCCGGCGCGGCGCGAACCTTGCCGCCGGGCGGCGTGCTTTTTCTCTACGGCCCCTATAAGGAAGGCGGCGAGCACACGGCGGAAAGCAATCGGCGATTCGACCTCGACCTTCAGCTGCGCGACCCGTCCTGGGGCGTACGCAACCTGGAGGACGTCGTGGCGCTTGCGGCGGAACATGGGCTTCGCCATATGGAAACCGTGACCATGCCCGCGAATAATCGCGGCGTTCTTTTCGTCAAATCCGTATAACGTAGCTATGCGATAATATACCCATGCGCCTGGGGGATGGCAGTTTTACCGGACTGTTCCTTGCATGTTCGCCGCAGCGTCTTTATCGCTCCGGTAAGAGACGGTACGTCGCCCGCTCGGGAGCCAAGCAAAGGCGCGGCGACATCAAAAGCAGAGAGATATGAGCGGTTTCAAGACAGGTTTCGAAGATCGGAAAACGGCCTCCGCGGAAGCGAAAAGGCAGCAGCTGGAGAGGCTGCGGGCCAAGCTCAATCAGGTCGATCCGGAAAAGGTAAAGGCCAGGATGGCGGCCGAGGCTGCCCGCGAGGCGCGCGAAGCCAAGAAGCGCGCCGAGAGGGAGGCCGCGCTGGAGGCCGAACGCGCCGCCAAGGCCGCGCGCGAAGCGGAGGAGGCTGCCCGCCTGGAAGCCGAACGGCTTGCCGCCGAAGCGGCCAAGGACGCCGAACATGCCGAGGAGCGTGCCCGCAAGCAGGCGCTGGAAGAGCTCAGGGCCGCCCAGAAGGCGGCGCGCGACGCGCGTTACGCCGCCCGCAAGAACCGCAAGCGCCGCGGCTGACTAAGCTACTCGCTCGGGTTCGCTGATCCGGGCGGCGTCACCCTGATCGTCGCGATCTGGTTGCGCTGGCGCTTCAGTATTTCGAAGCGGAACCCGAAAAAGGTGAAGGTCTGCCCCACCTCAGGAATGTCGCGGGATTCGTAGATCACCAGGCCGGCGATGGTCGAATAGTCGGTTTCGTCGGGTAGTTCCCAGTCGAACTCGCGGTTGAAGTCGCGCACGGTGACGGTGCCGTCGACGATGTAGCTGCCGTCCGGCTGGGGGAACACGCCGGCGACATGGGTGTCGAGCTCGTCGGTGATGTCTCCGACGATCTCCTCCAATATGTCCTCGAGCGTCACCAGCCCCAGCAGCGAGCCGTATTCGTCGACCACGAGGGCGAAATGCTCGCGGCGCGTGCGGAAGGCCTGGAGCTGGTCGAGCAAGGTGGTCGCGTCGGGCACGAACCAGGGCGGCGACGCCACCTCCTCGATGGCGAAATTCGTCAGCTTGCCGCGCGCCCCGCGCACCTGGCGCAGCAGCGACTTGGCGTGCAGCACGCCGATGATGTTGTCGGGCTCGCCGCGCCACAGCGGCGGGCGGGTGAAGGGGCTGGCCAGCGCGGCATCGACGATCTCTCCGGCCGGCAGGTCGGCGTCGATCGTCACCATCTGGCGGCGATGGGTCATCACCTCGACCACGGTCACCTCGGCGAGGTCGAGGATCGAGCGCAGCATCTTGCGCTCCTGCTTGACCTCGGCCGCCTCGATCTCGTCGTCGCTGGTATGTTCCTCGATCGCGGTGCGCAGCAGTTCGTCCGGATCGTCCGGCCGGATCCGCCGACGCAGCCACAGGGCGCCGGGATAGAGGAAAAACCCCGCCAGCATGCCGGTGGCGAGGACGACCAGCAGTACGACGACCGTGCTTCCGCTCATGCGGCCAGGGCGTGGCTCAGGGCGGCCTCGACGATGCTCTGGGCGACATCCTTGGCGACGAAGGCCTGGCCGATGCCGTTGACCAGCACGAAGGTCAGCCGCCCCCGCTCCGTTTTCTTGTCGCCCAGCATCCGCTTGATCAGCGCATGGGACGAAAAGTCGACCTCATGCGGCGGCGAGACCGGCAGGCCGTGCCCGCGCAGATGGGCGCGCACGCGCATCAGGTCGTTGGGCTGGCAGTGGCCGAGCCGGACCGACAGGTCGAAGGCCATCACCATGCCGATCGAGACGCCCTCGCCGTGGTTCAGCACATGGCCGAAGCCGCTTTCGGCCTCCAGCGCATGGCCGAACGTGTGGCCGAGATTGAGCAGGGCGCGCAGCCCCCCTTCCCGCTCGTCCGCCGCGACGATGGCGGCCTTGGCCTCGCAGGATCGCTTGATCGCATAGACCAGGGCAGCGGGATCGCCCTGCAGCACGTCGGCGCCGTTCTCCTCCAGCCACTCGAAGAACGCGGCATCGCCGAGCAGCCCATATTTCACCACCTCGGCATAGCCGGCCTTGAGCTCGCGCGAGGGCAATGTCTTCAGCGTATCGGTATCGGCCACGACCAGCAGCGGCTGGTGGAAGGCGCCGATCAGGTTCTTGCCGTGGGCGCTGTCCACGCCGGTCTTGCCGCCGACGGAGCTGTCGACCTGGGCCAGCAAGGTGGTCGGTATCTGGATGAAGTCGATGCCGCGCAGCAGGGTGGCGGCCAGGAACCCGGCCAGGTCGCCGACCACGCCGCCGCCAAGCGCCAGGATCACCGTCTTGCGGTCGATGCCGAGCGCCAGGATACGCTCCGCCGCATCGGCATAGCTGGCCAGGCTCTTGCTCTCCTCGCCGGCGGGAATCAGAACCGCCGGCGGAACCGGCAGGCCGGCGGCGGCCAGCGCCGCCTCGACCTTGGCGCGATAGATCGCGGCCACCGTCTCATCGCTGACCAGGATCAGCGGCCGGCTGCCGACCGCTTCCTTGACCAATGCGCCCAGGCGGATGAGCAGGCCCGGCCCGATCACGATATCGTAAGCCCGGCCCTCGAGACCGACGCGGATCCGCTCGGCGGGGGAGATAGTCATTGCCGCGACCCGGAATGCGTGTGGCCGAAATGCGTGTTGAGCGCCGCCAGGACCGCTTCGACCGTCTGCTCGACCGGGCCGTGCAGGCTGTCGACTGTCAGATGGGCCTCGGCATAGACCGGGTAGCGCAGGGTCATCAGCTCGGACAGCTTCGCCGCCCGGTCGACGCCCTGCAGCAGCGGACGCTTGTTGTTGCGGCCGGTGCGCGCAACCAGCGTGTCGAGATCGGCGCGCAGCCAGACCACCAGGCCTTGGCTCAGCATAGCGGCGCGCGTGCGCGGATCCATGAAGGCGCCGCCGCCGGTCGCGATGATCGACGCAGATCGGCACATCAGCCGCGCGATCAGGCGCCGTTCCCCCTCGCGGAAGGCGGGCTCGCCGATCTGGGTGAAGAGTTCGGCGATGGTCTTGCCGGTTTCGTTCTCGATCTCGTGATCGGTGTCGACGAATGGCAGCCCCATCCGTTCCGCCAGCCTGCGGCCCACGCGCGTCTTTCCTGCCCCCATCAGCCCGACCAGGATAAGCGGGCGATCGAGGGTCAGATGCTCCGCTGGGTCCGACTCGACACGGGGCTGTATTGTTTGACTGAGCGACACGGCGCTGTTTATCACAAAGCCGCTCGCTATTGGCAATTGGCCGGGTGCTCATGAAGATCGTTCTTATCGTCGTCGGCGTTGTTGTCGTGCTGGCCGCCGTCGCTCTTATCGTCTTGGGAAGCGTCGATATTCCCGCCCCGTCCGGCCAGATCGAGAAGACGATCCCAGCCGACCGCCTGCCGCACTGAACGAAACCTTCATGGGCCTGTCACAGATGTCCCTGCCATATGCCGCAGCGGCCGCAGCCGCCGTTGCGCTGCTGGCCCCGTTGCCGACCTTGGCGCCACCGGCCACCGCCCAGTTCTGGGCGAAGCAGCCGGCCCAAAACAACCAGGGCCCAGACAACCAGAGCGGCGTCGCGGCATCGCCGCCCGCCCAGTCCGATACCGAGGCGCCGCCGCCGGACACGACGGCCGACGGCCAGGCTCTTCCGCCCCAGGCCGCAGGACCGCGCACCGTCATCCGCGAGCCCAACCTGTCGGCGCCGCCGGCGCCGGGCAGCTCGCTCGGCGGTTCGGGCGAGACCGGCGCCGATTCGATCGGCATCCTGCCGGCGCGCGACACCGATTTCGACCGCAAGACATGGCGCTATACATCGTTCGGCACGGTGCTGGGGCTGATGGCCGCCATGCCCGACCGAATCGATTCCGCCGCCCAGCACGAGCTGGCGAAGAACCTGCTGGTCAGCATCGCCGATGCGCCGCAGGGCGACGACGGCAGCGGCCGGCTGCTGACCCTGCGCGTGCGCAAGCTGTTCGCCATGGGCAACATCACGGACGCCGCCGCGCTCGCCCGCGCCGCGCCTGGCGTGCCGAGCGACCCAGAGCTGGCGCATACCGAGATCGAGGC